>NZ_DEVJ01000045.1:0-24372 GCF_002362875.1 Empedobacter sp. UBA3239
CGATCAATTCATGATTAGACGTAATTATGCTAAAAGCTTATTAAGAATAAAAACGAGGATACTAAAAAAAATACTAACGATTACTATTATTCAATCAATAAACAGAAACCAAAATAGAAATATTAACAACTTAAAAATTAATATTACCTAAATGCACTACGGGTTTGAATAATAAAATATTTGGTTACAAATCTGAAATTGACCGAAAACATTATGCTTATTTAAAATCAGATATCATTGAAATTTTAAATTTTCAGAAAAAGCATTGTTTAAATGATGTTCAATTAGCAAAGCATTTTAAAATCAGTAGAAACTCTATAGCAAATTGGAATAAAATATTTTTATAATCACGCTATATTAAAACAATATTTATACATACGTAATATTAATTTAAAATATTTTATCTATTTTATTTGTAACTTAATTAGAAATTACACTTACTTTAAAGTCTTTCTAACATGTTTCTTAAAATTTTAGGAATAAGAATGGTAGAAGTTACTTCTTCTTAGAAAAAGTTTATTTATTACGTATTTTATTATTATATCACTAATTTACAACACTTTGCATAACTTCACAAATAATTATCTTTGCAGAATGATGATAAAGAAAAGTTGGAATTTTATTTTAAATCGACATATCCACTCCCAAATAGACGAATTAGAACTTATATAAGCGCAAAAAATGAATTTATTTTCTTTCGCTTTAGGTATCGTGTTTTATGTAAATGGAATTCGTGATTTATTCTTTGGCCATACCATTTACTTTAGTGCCTTAATAGGTATTGGAACAATTTATATGATTGTGTTTTTCTTCACTAAAATTTGGTTTAAACCTATAGCTTGGCTACTTAACCTCATCTTCTTACTTTTTGTTATTTTCTTTTTTTCCACCACAAAGGGATTTGGAAACGGCCTGTCAATGTATTATTTTGTAATTCTGATTGCTTCATTATTTATATTCAACGAAAAAGATACGGTTAAATTAAACATTATCATTTATACTATTGCGTTGATATTATTTATAATAAGTCATTATTATGATTTTAGGATTTTTACAAACGAAGATTCCGAACATAAAACATTTACATGAAATCAAAGAATTTTTACATTTATTGAAACATTCATAGGAATTATTTGCTTCGTATATTTTATTCTATCAAAACATTTTAGAGTAGCACGTTTATACAAACAAACCATGCGAAGCGAAAAAATGATTATTGAACTAAAGCGAAAACTTAGAACTGATACTCAAATTTATGCGATAGAAGAAGTCGTAAAACTAGCTGTAAAAGACGATATAGCTTATATCCCTAAATTTAAGTTAGTTTTTCCGAATTTCTATACCAATCTTTTATCCCTTAATCCTGAAATTACTCCGGACGAATTCAAATTTTGTTCTTTACTCAAATTAGGTTTTACAACAAAAGATATTGCAGAATACAACAACCTTGCAATAAGAACTGTGCAAACAAGAAAAAGTAGATTAAGAAAAACCTTTGACATCTCTTCTGAAGTTGATTTATATAAATGGATTGATGAAATATAAACTATGAATGACATAGCTCAATCAACCCTATTTACAAGAAGTAAAAATATTTTATGTAAGCAATATCCATAAACTTTAACACATTGATTTTTAAGTATCCATTCTAAAATTGAGACATTTTTCTTAAATTAGTATCTAAACAAATGAAATATGAAAGCCTTATATACTTTATTTACAATCATTTGCTTATCGCAATTTAGCTATGCACAATATTTTACTTTAACATCAAATGGATTTGTTTCATCTAAAGATAAAACTGATTATATCGTAATTGATAAACCAAATACCAAAAAAAATGAGTTATACAGAAATGTATTGTCAGCCTTATCGAGTATGTACAAAGACCCGAAAGAAGTATTGAGTTTAGCCGAAAATGAAAGCATAACAATTAACGGATATGAGCAAGAAGCTTTAACTGTAAAACAAAAAATGAATTATATGCAAATAGGAAAGTCAAAGATAGAATATGACTTATCTTATTCGATTACAATTCTCTTTAAAGATGATAAAATACGAATTAATAGACCTTCTTTTGAAGCAAGAAAGTGGAATTCGAGCATAGGAGATTATTATTATCTTGTATTGAATCCAACAAGCAAAAACAAAAATTCTATCTATAACAAAAAGAATGAAGTCGATTATCCTGACGCAGTAACTGGTTTAGAGAATCATTTTAATAAGTTAATTCAAGAGATTTTAGATAAATCGAATAAAATTAATAATTGGTAAAAATTATAGAACCTCTATAGAAAATAAATTAAAAAAAGCTATTCTTTAAAAATTAAGAAAAAGCCCTTACCAATTCTATTCTACGATTTTTTGCTTTATTGGCTTTCGAATCATTCCTGCAATCATTAATCTTATTTTTTAGTTCGGTGTTTAATTCCCTTAAAATAAAAAAGCGAATCAAATGATTCGCTTTCATAAATTAAAAATTGTATGTAAAACTTAGATTAAAAGTTCTTCCACGTCCAGCGTAATAAAACAATTCTGGAACTTTATATGCACTATACAAAACTTGTGATTTTGCACTCCAAATTGTTTGGTAATCGCTATTAAAAATATTCTGAACACCTAAATTAATTTTACCAAAAGGTAATTTGTAAGCAACCATTAAATCTGATGTATTGTATGAATCGATCACATTTTCCAAACCATCTGTGTATTTGAAACTTTGCAAAGTTTGAAATCTAAAATTCCAATTATCAAATCCATAACCTGCATAAGCTGTAAATTTAGAAGGTCCAGAAGTTGAAACATCTTGTTTTTGCCAATCACCATTTTTCTCCACTTCAGATTTGATTAGCAATGTATTTGCTCCAACATAAAATCCTCCGTTCGTATAAGAAACCTCTGCTTCTACGCCAATATTTCTTAATTTTTGATCAACCACTTCTACCCAAAGATTTAGTCCATCACGTTTTAAAGCAATATTTTTGTCGGAATTACTGATAAATCCAGAGATTTGTCCTTTAAATCCATTATTTGTTCTGAAACGATAACCAAGTTCAAATTGTCCTGTTTTCACACCAGAAAGAGGAGAATCTTTTACATTCACACTCGAACTTAAATCCCAATTATTGGTTGCAGAATTAAATTTATAATTTCCATATCCATAAAATTTTGATGGATCAGCTAATGAAACTCCTTGTGAATAAGTTGTCCAAATTTGGTTCAATTCATTAATTTTATATAACAAACCAGCATTTAGCATCGTCATATTATAGCTACTTTTTCCGCCTGGAATATTATCGGCACTGTTTCCATAACCATTAGCGATTTGCAATTGTTGAGTAGAACCAATAAAATCATCTAACTTAATCGAAATATCTTGGTAACGAATTCCTCCTGAAACTTTCAATTGGGGTAAAATATTATATTCAGCTTGCGCATATCCAGCAAAACTTGAAGAATGATTAGTTGGATAACGATCAATCGTTAAAACAGTGTGATTAATCATTCCTCCACTTGATAATGACTTCTGAGAATCAAATACATTTTGTTGACCTTCAAACTTTTCAAAATCAACATCTGCACCGTATGTTAATTTCAATTTTCCCCAATCTTTGACCAAAACAGCTTTTAGACCCGAATAATACGTATCCTGTTTAGAAGCCGACATATAAGGACTTGTCCCAGAAGGCAACGTTAAATTACCTGGGAATGGATAAAATCCTAATTTCTCAACACGAGAAGCAAATTGAACATACACATCTTGCCCTCCTAAAATATTAGTTCCATTATAACTCAATGTTCCCATTACACGCTCTGTTCCTGGATTTTTATCCGTATCAAAACCATCACGCATCTCCAAAACAGAAGCATCTCCTTTGGTTAAAACACTAATGTTTTCACCTAAATATAGACTACGATCTCCACTATATTTGGAACGATAATATTGCACAGATCCATTGATTTGATGATTCGGATTGAATTTATAACCTGCTGTTGCCAACACATCAATAGATTGATTATATTGTAAATCTAATTGCGAAATATCTGCAAATATTTGATCTCCATCTGCATCATAAGCTCCGCCATTTTGTTGAAATGCAACAGCCAAACGTCCCGTAAATTTATCATTTTTGTAACCAATAGATTGAGCAACGCGCCAATCATGATCATCACTTCCTGAAAAACCTGTACGTAAACCAAGTTCTGTTTCGCCACTAATTCCATTTTTTAGTGCTTTTTTCGTCACAATGTTGACAATACCACCTGTCGCATTTCCGCCATAAATTGCGCTTGCACCAGATAAAACCTCAACTCTTTCGATATTAAATGGATCTATTGCATCCAATTGACGACTTATGTTACGGATACTGTTTAAAGAAACTCCATCTATCATCACCAGCATTGAACGTCCACGCATATTTTGACCATAATTTGATCTTCCTTGCGAACCAACATCCATCCCTGGAATCATAATCGCTAAAGCTTCTTTTAATGGAACACCATTTTTAGCTTGTTGTGCAATTTGTTCTTGATTAATCACCCAAACAGTTCCTGCCAAATCAGATATTTTAGTAGGTTTTCTTGAAGCAACTACCACAACATCATTCAAATCTGTGGATATACTATCATTCGTTTGGGCATATGACAGCGAGGCACTCCCCAATAAAATTGTTAAACAGATGATATTTTTTTTCATAGTGTGTTTTTAAATAAATTATATTTGCTGCAAATATAATTTTTATTTATTCTAAATTAATCTTTATTAATGAAAAAATATTTTCTCTTCTTTCACAAATGGTTTGGGTTATTTACAGGTATTATTGTTTGTATTGTGGCAATAACAGGAGCTATATTTTGTTTTCAAGATGAAATAAAAGATGCTCTTTTTGATTATAGAAAAGTCGAGATTGTTCATCAACCATTCATAAAACCAAGTGAAATTATCCATAAAGTACAAGACAAAAATCCTAAACATGTTGTGCTTCGAGTGATGTATATGGATAAAGATCGATCAACGGTTGTGATGACGATGGATGATAAAAAAGAATCTTACTTTGTGTATATTAATCCATATTCAGGGAAAATTTTACATCAAGAAAATATGAAACAAGATTTTTTCTTGGTGATACAATACATTCATATGAATCTTTTATTGGGTGATATCGGAAAAAATATAATTGGTTTTTCAACTGTTATTTTTATCATGATTATGATAAGCGGTTTAATTCTTTGGTGGCCCAAAAAGAGAAAACAAGCTAAAAATGGGTTAACGATAAAATACAAAGCAAAATGGAAACGTATAAATTATGATTTGCATAATGTACTGGGATTTTATGCTTTTAGTATTGCATTTATTGTCGCTTTATCAGGTATTACATTTAGTTTCAAACCTCTTCGCAATTCATATATGCAAATCGTTAATCTTGGAAAATCATTTCCAAATGAAGAAAAAGGATATGTCTATCAGCCTAAAAAAATGTTAGAAGACAATTACACTATTGTTGATTCTGCATATGCTTATAGTTTAAAAAATAGTCCAACAGCTTCTATGTATTGGATTTATTTACCAGTTCCTGATAAAAATCCTTTAGCCGTAAGATCGTATCATAAAAGTTTGCGCTATTATGCGGTTGACGAATATCAATTTGATTCGGAACAATTTCAGGTTTCTCAATTAATGAATGAGAATTTATCAAATGGTAAAAAGTTTGCAAACTCAATGTACGATATCCATACAGGACAAATATTAGGTTTATTTGGTAAAATATTAGCCTTTACTTCTTCAATAATCGTCGCAAGTTTACCCATTACAGGTTTTATTATTTGGCGAAATAAAAAACGAAAGCAGAAAAGAAAATAATTTTATTCAAACAATTGTTGAATAGATTATAAAATTTATTATTTCTATTAATTATATGTAAATTTTCAAACCAAATTATTACGCTAACATCTTAATACATTTTGTAAATTTGTGCTTCAAATATAAGCGAATATGCAAGGACCAATTGGTGTTTTTGACTCTGGTTATGGAGGATTAACCGTTTTCAAAGAAATACAGAAAAAACTTCCGCAATACGATTATATCTATTTAGGTGATAATGCTCGTTGCCCTTATGGAATTCGCTCGTTTGAGACAGTTTATGAATACACCAAAGAATGCGTTTTTAAATTGTTTGATTTGGGATGCAACTTGGTTATACTTGCTTGCAATACAGCTTCTGCAAAGGCTTTACGAACAATTCAGCAAAATGATTTACCCGAAGGCAAAAGAGTTTTGGGTGTTATACGCCCAACAACAGAATCGATAAATGAATACACAAAGAACAACAAAGTCGGAATTTTAGCTACACAAGGAACTGTTTTGTCCGAATCGTATAAAATTGAGATGAACAAATTTCATTCAACAATTGATGTTTTTCAATTGGCTTGTCCACTTTGGGTTCCTTTGGTTGAGAATAATGAAATTGATAGCAAAGCTGCGCACGATATTGTAGAAAAAGATATTCAACGCTTATTTGATCAATCATCCGAAATCGATACAGTTGTATTGGCTTGTACACATTATCCGCTTCTTCTTCCTGTTATTTCGCAATATGTACCAGAAAATGTAACAATTCTTTCGCAAGGAGAATTGGTCGCGAATAAATTAACTGACTATTTACATCGCCATCCAGAAGTAGAAACACAATGTTCAAAAAATGGACATCTTACATTTTATACGACAGATGATGCGAAAAGTTTTGAAGCAAATACGACAATTTTTTATGGTCAGAAAATTACTGCTTCACATTTAGATGTTTAAAATATTTTTTCAGAAAATATACCAATAAAAAACCGAGCAAAAGCTCGGTTTTTTATTATGCTTTTGGACAAATTATGAAACTACTTCTACATTCAGAATTTCATATTTTTTTGTACCATCATTTGCTGGCCATTCAATTACATCGCCAATTTTATAACCAATTGTTGCTAAACCTTCGTCCATTAAAATAGAATGGCGATTCTTTTTCGGTTTTGCCTTTTCTGGACTAACAAAATTTAATTGATATTCTTGATTTGAATTTAATTCTTTTATTGTTACTTTTTTTCCTACAGTTACAATATTATCTGCCAAATCTCTTCTCAAAATTTGTTCTGCATGACGCAATTCTTTTGTCAAGATATTTTCTTGTTCTGCTGTTACTTTTTTTCTTCTTAAATGGTCTTTAATTAAATCGTATAATCCTGTTGTTAAAATAATATTTGTTGTCATTTTGATAAATTCTTAGTTAAACTTTCAATCATTCGAAGAAGATTCTCTAAGACTCAAATATCAAATGACCGAAAATAAAATTCGCTAAAATTTGATACAAATCTCCTTACAGAAAATTGAAAATAATTGATAATTAAAAAAAATAGAAGGTTCCCTGTCTCGAGTCGTAACAGGGATTAGTTGATAAACTCTTTTGAGCTTCTTAAGAAAGTATCATCATGCAAATATGCCAACGACAAAATCAACCACGATTGGTTGTTTCTTCTATAGATGTCGATAAAATTTGCCATAAATTAATCCTAAAATGATTAATTCAAAGTTACGATATCTTTCTCAATCTAAAAAATATAAACCTTTTAAGATTATTTCATTAATGTCATTTCAATAAAAAGAAACTTGAATTCAATTTCTGAAAAAACTGATAATCTTCATTTTCAAAATAAATAAAAACTGTCTATTTTTATAAAAATTTTAAGGAATTGAAATCTTACCTTTTCATACTAACTGTTGTTCTAATAACTTGTAGACCATTGCTACCAGTTATTGACTATTTAGTGAATTATGATAAGATTTCTAAAGAATATTGTGTTAATATAGAACGTCCAGAATTATTGTGTAATGGCGTTTGTTATCTGAAAGAACAGATTTCTAAGACTGTTAATGATGAACAAAATGATGATAATAAAATTCAAGTTTCTTTGCGTGCAATTGATTATTTTATTTATCAACCTACCTTCGAAATTAACACATTTACCTTCATAAAATCTATTGAAAAAATTTCGACTATCGAATTAGCTTTCGAAACTCAATATCAATTAGATCAACAACTTCAGCCTCCTATTTGATAAATAATTCTTGTTTATCAAATTATTATCTCATTAACATTTAATCAAGTTGACATTTCATATAAGATTTGTCAAAAGTTTCAATTGTTTATTGATTGCATTGTTCGTGCTTTTAATTGGTTTTCGATCACTAATTCCTTTTACTGTATTCATTAGTACTCAGGAGAAGATTATTGACGAATATTGTATCAATAAAGAGCGACCAGAAATGCAATGTAATGGAAAATGTTATTTATCGAAGCAACTAAAAGAAACAGAACAAGAATCTGATTCGGTTTTAGTAAAAAATATTCGATTTGCAGAAATTTTTATACATTTCGAATCCTTAAATATTCCATTTATTCAAGATTTTATTGTAAAAATAAAACATCGATTCTTTTGGCTATCATCCTATTCTATCGATTGGGTTTTTAAATATCTAAAACCTCCAATTGTTTAATTAATAGAACAAATATTCAGTATTGGAGAACAATAATTGTTTTCCAACAGCATTTTTATTCAAAAAAATTAAACAATTATTACAATGAAAACAATCAAATATTTTTTAAACTTATCATTTATCGCATTACTTACTTTATTTACTTCCTGCAACAACGATGATGATTTCTCTGAAATTAAATCTACCGAAACAGGTAAAATTCAATTAAAGTTTGAAAATGGATTTGATAATTTGGGAGGAATTGTTTTAGATCAAACAACGCAAACCTCATCAAACGGACAAAAACATAAATTGACAACATTAAAATATATCATTTCTAACATCACATTAATTGATGAAAAAGGAAATGAATTTGATTATCATAAAAACGATCCAGACAAAGGCGCTTTTGTTATTAATCAAGATTCTGCTATAGCTAATGTCGTTTATTTAAATTTGGATAATATCCCTCAAAATAAATATACAAAAATACGTTTCGGACTTGGTGTATCTCAGAAAGCTTATTTATTAGGACAGACTGGGCAAGCTACTTTTTGGGAAAAAGCAAAGAAAAATGGAATGACTTGGGCTTGGGCTGCTGGTTATGTTTTCTTTAAAATAGAAGGTTTTTATGGCAAAACTACTACTGATACTTTCTTCTTAACTCACACAGGAAATATGGGAGATATTAACAAAAATAATGTTCAAGATTTATATAAAGAAGTAACATTAGATTTACCTACATCTGCACGAGTAACTTCTAAGATTAAGCCATCTATTCATATTATGGCAAATTTGAATACCTATTTAAGTGGTAACCATAAATTGACATTAGATGAATCGAACAATAATATTATGGGATCTTCCAACTTTGCACAATTTGTAACAGAAAACATACAAAATATGTTTCGAGTTGATCATGTACATAACGACGAAAAAAATCAATAAAGTTTATAGCGGTGTTTGTAAAACACCGCATAATTCCACAAACAATGAATAAAATAATAACAATTATATTCAGTTTATTCATCTTGTTAAGTTGTAACGATGATGATATTGATTATGGACAAATCGTTGATGAACCTTATCATGTAGAAATTCCTTCTTATTTTCCTAAAATAACATTTGATACAGATAAATATCCGTTAACTAAAAATGGAGTTGAGTTAGGAAAAAAACTATTTTATGAAGGTCGATTATCTAGAAATAATACTATTTCATGTGCTTTTTGCCATATTCAAGAAAATGCCTTTACTCACCACGGACATCCTGTTAGTCATGGAATTGATGATCGATTAGGAATTCGAAATGCTCCTCCTATTCAAAATTTGGCATTTCTAAATCGATTTATGTGGGATGGCGTTATTCATGATTTAGCTCAACAACCAATTTCTCCTATTACAGCTGAAGAAGAGATGGATACTACTTTTCCCGAAATCATTAAGAAATTATCATCAGATTCTTCTTATCGAAAAATGTTTAAAAATGCTTTCGGAGATGATAAAATCGATGCAAATCGTATTCTCAGCGCATTAGGACAGTTTATGGCTTCAGTTGTATCAAAAGATTCTAAATATGATCAGTATTTAAGGAAAGAGACAAATTTAACCGAAACCGAAAAAAAAGGTTTACAACTTTTTCAACAGAAATGTTCAAGCTGTCATAAAGGAACACTTTTTACAGATGAGTCTTTTCGAAATACAGGAATGTATTATAATAAACAATACAAAGATGGAGGTTTATATCGTGTTACATTAGATTCGACTGACTTTATGAAGTTTAGAGTTCCAAGTTTAAGAAATATTGAAATGACCAAACCTTATATGCACGATGGACGATTCTATAGTTTAGAAGCTGTTTTGAATTTTTATTCAGAAGGCATACAAAATGATAAAAATTTGGATTCTCAACTCAAACAAAATAATCGAATTGGAATTCCTATGACAGAAGAAGAAAAAAAGGCAATTATCTCTTTTCTAAATACATTAACAGATTACTCATTTATTAACAACCCTGCTTATGCAGAATTTTAAATCTATTCAAATGAAATTATATATCAATTTATTTTTCGTTATATTATTTATACCCATTTCATTATTTGCTCATACAGAAAATGATTCTATTGTAATCTCTCATTTATATGATTTAGAATTAGAATGTGATGCTTGCGGTTGTTCAGCAACTTCAACATCAAATGGAATTGAAAATCTTATAAATTCAAATTTCGTTGGTATTCGTTATCTACATCAATCTTATAAAGCTAAAGAAGATGCTTTTTCTAATAAAAGAACGCAAAAGCAACAATTCAATACCATTCAATTATGGGCAAGAATTCCAATAAATAATAGAATTGACATCAATGCTAGTATTCCTTACCATTTTCATAATAAAGAAGGTAAAAACTCTTCTTCTATTTCTGGTATTGGAGATTTAAATATGATGGGAATAGTTAAAGTCATTCAATCAAATACAAGTTCTAACGAGCTAAAACATGGATTAAGTACTGCAATAGGTTTAAAAATTCCAATCGCAAAATTTAATCAAGCAAATGCTGAAACAACCAATCCAAGTTTTCAATTAGGTACAGGAAGTTGGGATACTCAGTTTGCAATAAATTACCAATTAGCTTTTAAGAATTCGACTTTACAATTAGTAACAGACTACAACTTGAAAGGAGAGAATAAGAAGAAATACAAATTTGGAGATCAATGGAATCAATTAATTCAATTACAACATCTTTTCATTAACAATGAATTAAAAATACTTGGAAAAGTCGGTTTTCAAAACGAACTTTATTATAAAAATGAACAATTTGGGGAGACGATTCCAAAATCTAAGGGAAAAGCTCAATTTGCGAAATTAGGATTAGAAGCAGCTGCTCAAAAGTTTAATTTTGGTATAGAATATTTTCAACCCATACTTTCTGATTTAAATTCGGGAGAAATCGAAGTAAAAAACAGAATAGGTTTCTTTTTTAATTACAATTTATTTCAATCTAAAAACAAATAACAATGAAAAAAATAGTAACATTAACATTCTTCATCATCTCTTTTTCAATTTTTGCTCAACAAAAACTAAAAGTAAAAGTTGTAAACGAGAAAGATCCTATTTGTGGAATGAATACCGCACAATTCTTAACAGATACCGCAATTTATCAAAAGAAAATTTATGGTTTTTGTAGTAAAAGTTGTAAAGTTGAATTCAAAAAAAATCCAAAAAAATACATGAAGAAAAAGTAAGAGTAAGAAAATAATTTGACAGTAGTTGCTTGATAATTCATCTTAGAATCAAGTGCAACTACTGTCATTTTTATTTAAAATTGTTACTGCTTGAGTAGTACTAGCTCTACTTCTACATTCGAATTTGATGTCAACATTTTTAAAATATTTTGAAAAAACATATTATTTCACGAATGGTTTTTGATTCAATTTCCAATCAGCAATTCCTCCACTATAGTTTTCAACATCAAAACCTTTCGATTCCAAAAAACTTTGCGCAATCGTTGCCCGATCTCCAGCTTGACAATGCAAGACAATTTTTTTAGTTGGATCTAATTCATTGTATCTTTTTGGTAAATAACCGACAAAAATATGCTTCGCTTCTTCGATATGACCTTCTTTAAATTCTGTTTCACCTCTAACATCTAAAATCTGAACCTCTTCATTTCCAATGTAATTTTCCATTGTATCTGCGTCGATTAAAATAGAAGATTGTAAAGAACTTAAATTGTTAAATAAATCTGTTGGTTTAATGTAGCCGTAAATATTATCCAAACCAATTCGCATCAATTTTCGTGTCATTTCTTCTACTTCATCCTCTTCTACAATCAACACAATTGGCTCTTGATAATTTACCATCCACCCCATCCATGTATTGAACGTTTTATTGTTTTGAATATTAAGCGTTCCTGGAATATGCAATTGGGAAAAATCTGTTTTGATACGCGCATCAATCACTTTCATTCCAAAATCTTTTGCTTTTTCAAATTCGATGTACGTTAATTTTGCCCACTTCGGAACTTCGATCAACAAAGGACGTTTTGTTTTATTCAACTTTTTCATCATTGCAAAATAAGCTGGCGCTTCGGGTTGATCTGCCAATAAATAATCAACAAATCCTTTTTCATTCGAATCAAATTGCAACGCCCAATTTCTGATTTTCTCATAACCAACCGTCGTACTTGCTACAGCTCCCAAAGCTTTTCCGCAAGCAGAACCTGCTCCATGTGCTGGCCAAACTTGTAGATAATCTGGTAATGCTTGAAATTTTTTCAACGATTTAAACATCTGCTTTGCTCCTACTTCTTTAGTACCAATTAATCCAGCAGCTTCTTCTAATAAATCTGGACGACCAATATCTCCTACAAAAACAAAATCTCCAGTAAAAATCATAACTGGTTCTTTCGTCGCAGGTTTATCCGTCAACAAAAGACTAATACTTTCTGGCGTGTGACCTGGTGTATGCATCACCTCAAAAATTAGATTTCCAACTTTTATTTTATCCCCATTTTTTAATCCGATATGTTCAAAATCGTATTGCCAATCTTCTCCGCCTTCATCAGACAAATACATCTTCGCACCTGTTACATAAGCTAACTCTTGGCTACCAGAAAGATAATCAGCATGAATATGTGTTTCGGCAATATGCGTAATTTTCAGCTTATTTTCTTCTGCTATTTTTAAGTATGTATCAATATCTCTTTTTGGATCGATTACAATTGCTTCTCCTTTTGCTTGACAACCTACAAGGTAACTTGAATGCGCCAATGACTTTTCAAAAATGTGTTGAAAAAACATATGATAATATTTTTATGGTTTAACCTTTTTTAATTTGTTGAATCAAAGTTAAGTTACTAAAAAACAATCGACAGTAACCAATGTTACAAACCTAAAAATAGAGAGGATAGAGATTTTAAAAATAATTTAAAACCAAAACCAAAGATCAAATGGAAATAAAAATCCAAAGTAATATTCCGTATGATAAGGTTTTAAAACCTGCTTGTTTGATGGATTGTAAGTTAATCAACGAGCCAATCATAAATAAAGCAACAACCATTAATTGTTTCGAAATTCCTTGTAAAATATGATAGACTTTTTCGCCTTGAGGAAAATAAGTAGCGATAAGCATTGTTGCAATAAAACCAATAATGAAATAAGGAAATTTGTAAGAAGAGTTCTCTTTTTTGTTGAAATAACCAATTAATAAAGCCAACGGAAAAATCCATAATGTTCGGCTCAAATTTACAGTTGTTGCGACTTCCAAAGCTTGTTCACCGTATTGTTTAGCTGCACCGACAACAGCACTTGTATCGTGAATTGCAATTGCCGACCACAAACCAAATTGATATTGCGATAACTGAAAATAATGTCCAATTAACGGAAAAATCATTAACGCAATCACATTCAACACAAACACAACTGACATGGCAATGGTAATTTGATTGGCTTTTGGTTGTAAAACTGAAGAAATTGTAGCTATAGCGCTTCTTCCACAAATAGCAGTTCCGGAAGTAATCAGCAACGATGTATTCTTGTTGATTTTTAATAACCGGTAGAATACAAATCCTAATGTAAAAAAACTTAACACAGAAATAAAAGTGAGAAAAAATCCATCTTTACTTACCGAAACTGCCTCGTGAAGATTCAAACCTAACCCTAAACCAATGATTGCAATATTCAATAATTTCTTTGAATATCGCTTTGAGATTTCCCAAAATTCATTCTGAAAAATTAAACGATAACCAACTCCTAAAAGTAACGCCACAGACGACTCTGCAAAAGGAAAAAATTAAATAGCAACAATCCAAAATAAACTATACGGGCAATCATTTGTTTTATGAAATACAAAAACAAAAGTAATTGACCGTATCAAAATAGATTGTAACATTTGTTACAATAAGATTATTTTTAGAAAATTTTTCTACTATAAATTGTTTCAACAAAAAAAAGTAAGCTTAACAATGAGCTTCCTTTTTATATTTTTTTAAATAATTTCTTACTTAATCGTGATTTCGTTTCGGTTTAATTGAAGAAAAGCTTCCTTTTCTAAAGCTTTTAATAAACGAGAAATAACAACACGAGAAGTATTGAGCTCATAAGCAATTTCTTGATGCGTTTTTAACACAACTTTACCTTTATTGATACTTGCGACATCCAACAGATATTTTTTCAAACGTTCGTTCATATCATTAAAAGCTAAATTGTCAATCGCTACCAACATTTCCTCCATTCTATTATTGTAACTATCAAAAATAAAACGTCTCCACGAAGGATATTTTGCCAACCATTCGTCCATTTTTACAATCGGAATCATCACCAGTTCTCCATCAGTTTCGGCAACAGCACGTATTTTACTTTGTTTATCACCCAAACAACACGCCATCGTCATAGCACATGTATCACCTTTTTCGAGAAAATACAACAACAATTCTCCTTCGTCAAAATCTTCGCGCATAATCTTGATTGCACCACTCAAAAGAATTGGCATTCCTTTGATAAATTGGTTTAAATCAATCATTACATCATTCACTTTAAATTCTATCAAAGATCCTAATTCATCAATTTCATTCAATAATTCTTCTTCAAATTGATATGGATAAGTTGCTTCTATTTTCTCTTTTATCATGTTTAATGTGGGATTTTGTTTCTAATTTTTCCGTAAAGAAAAGTACCGATTAATGCACCTACAATTGTAATTAAAATTGGATAAACTCCTGCCCCTAACAACACAAATATTGGTCCAGGACAAGCGCCAACTAACGCCCAACCTAATCCGAAGAAAATTCCTCCGATCAAATAACGAGCAATTGATTTTGTTTTGGGTTGAATCACAATTTTTTCACCATCGATATCTTTTGCTTCTTTCTTTTTCATCCATTGTATGCCAATCAAACCTACAACCAAAGCCGAACCGATAAATCCATACATGTGGAAAGATTGAAAATTGAACATTTCGAAAATACGAAACCAAGAGGCTGTTTCTGCCTTGTACATGGTTACACCAAAGATAACGCCTAATATGATATAAACTAAACTTCTCATGAGATTAAAAAATTAAAGGAAACAAAACGTGAACCATCAAAAGTCCACCGATAAAAAAGCCGATAACAGCGATAAATGAAGGTAATTGCAAATCACTTAAACCCGAAATCGCATGTCCAGATGTACAACCTCCTGCATAGCGCGTTCCAAAACCAATTAATAATCCACCAACAAATAATAAAGCTATATTTTTTACAGACATCGTTTCGAAAATTTCGGTTGGAGAATATGCTTTTCCTGCACTTTCAAATCCCATTGCATTCAATTTTGCAATTGTAGCTTCTGAAATTTCAGGAATTTGATTATCTGATAAAAAATGTACCGAAACAAAACCTCCTATTATTGCACCGACTAAGAATAATAAATTCCATTTTTGAGATTTCCAATCAAACGAGAAAAAATCACATGATTTTCCTCCTCCCAAAGCAGAACAAATCGTTCTGAAGTTTGATGAAAATCCAAAACTTTTTCCGAAATAAATCAATAAAAGCATTACAATCGCAATTATTGGTCCGCCAATATACCATGGCCAAGGTTGTAAGATAAATTCCATTTTATATTTTTTCTAAAACGTGTACAAAGTTGGTAAATCAAAATTAAAATGAAAGTTACAAATGTTACAGTTTACTTAAGATATATTATTTCAAAAGCAATCCAAGAATTTTATACATTTGATCATTAATGAAAAAAATCAATAAACGAAAAGTTTTTAAACGAATGCTTTACTTCCTATTAAGTTTGATTGTAATTCTTGTAATTGCAACTTTCGCGGTTCTACAAATGAATACTTTTGGTGCTGAAGCAACTGGAAAACGATTGGAACGAATGAAACAATCGAAGTTGTATAAAAATGGACAATTTCAAAATATTCATCACACGCCTGCATTTGCAGAAGGTTTTGATACTAAAAAAGTGATGTGGGACTTTTTCTTTGGTGCGAAAAATCCAAAACTTAATCCTAAAGATTCTATTCCGCATATTCAGACAGATATTATATCAATTGATAAAAATGATAATGTATTTATTTGGTTGGGACATTCGTCTTATTATATTCAATTGGATGGTGTTAATTTCCTAATCGATCCTGTTTTTAGTGATTATGGTTCACCTTTACCAATTTTCAATAAAGCGTTTAAAGGAGCAAATACGTATCACGCAAAAGATTTCCCAAAGATTGATTATTTGGTTATTTCACACGATCATTACGATCACTTGGATTATGAAACGGTGAAAGAATTACGTTCAAAAGTGGATAAAGTGATCATTCCGCTTGGAGTTGGCGCACATTTCGAGAAGTGGAATTATTCGCCCGATCAATTAATCGAAGAAGAATGGAACACAAGCCTAACTTTAAAAAATAACTTAAAAATTACTTTTACACCTGCTCGTCATTTTTCTGGTCGAAAATTTAAACGAAACACAACACTTTGGACTTCTTATGTATTGGAAACGCCTACGCAAAAAATATTTTTAGGTGGTGATAGCGGTTATGATACGCATTTCAAAGAAATTGGAGAAAAATATGGTCCGTTTGATTTTGCGATTCTCGAAAATGGTCAATATAATGATGCGTGGAAATATATTCATGCTTTACCAACAGATTTGCCTGCAATTATCAATGATTTGAAAGCAAAACATATTATTCCTGTTCATGCTGCAAAATTTGCTTTGGCAAAACATGCTTGGGATGAACCTTTGGAAAAAATTATAGAGAATGGTAAGCAAAATAAGCACGATATTTTGACGCCTATGATTGGTGAACCACTAAATTTGAACGATTCTGTCTTTCACTTTAAAGAATGGTGGAGGGATTAAAACATTCATTCGCGAATAATATTCGAAATATTTTTCAAATTTTTAAATAATATTCGAAATTATTGATTTATAACAAGTTTATTCTGAATTTTATTCATAAAACCATTTGTATTCCGTAATTTTGGCAACTGAAATTTAACTTTAAACAAAAAAATAAACAAAATGGAACTGAATAGAGAACGTCTATTGGAATTGGTGCAAAAATATGGTGCGCCGCTGTATGTGTATGATGCGAACAAAATTAAATCGCAATATGAAAAGATGACAAATGCATTTTCTACAGTCAAACGTTTAAAGTTAAATTATGCATGTAAGGCGAACACGAATCTTAATCTTTTAAAGTATTTCAAATCACTTGGTTCAGGATTGGATACAGTTTCTATTCAAGAAGTAGAATTGGGATTAATGGCGGGTTTCAAGCCTAAAGAAATCATTTATACACCAAATGGTGTTTCGTATGCTGAAATTAAAAAAGCAATTGATTTAGGTGTTCGCATCAATATCGATAACCTTTCTGTTTTAGAAACATTTGGTCAAGATTTTCCTAAATATCCAGTTTGTGTGCGTATTAATCCACATATTATGGCAGGTGGAAATGCAAATATTTCGGTTGGACATATTGATTCAAAATTCGGAATTTCTATTCACCAATTACCACATATCAAACGTGTTGTAGAAAATACAGGTTTACATTTGGATGGTGTTCACATGCATACAGGTTCTGATATTTTAGATATTGATGTTTTCTTACAAGGTGCTGAAATTTTATTTGAAGTTGCAGCAGAATTCAAGAATTTATCTTACATCGATTTTGGATCAGGATTTAAAGTTCCTTACTATCCAGGCGCAGACGAAACAGATATTGAATATTTAGGAGAACGTTTATCAGCTCGTTTCAACGAGTTCGAAAAAGCGTACGGAAAACCTTTGACATTAATGTTCGAGCCAGGAAAATATATGGTTTCTGAAGCAGGATCTTTCTTAGCAACTGTAAATGTTGTGAAACAAACAACTTCTACTGTTTTTGCTGGAATTGATACAGGTTTCAACCATTTAATTCGTCCGATGTTTTATAGTGCTCATCACGAAATTGAAAATATTTCGAATCCAGAAGGTCGTAGCCGTTATTACACAGTTGTGGGATATATTTGTGAAACAGATACGTTTGGATCGAATCGTAAAATAAATGAAATTAGCGAAGGAGATGTGTTGTGTTTCCACAATGCTGGAGCATATTGTTTCTCGATGGCTTCGAACTACAATTCGCGTTTCAAACCTGCGGAGGTCTTGTTAATTGACGATAAGGATTATTTAATTCGTCGTCGCGAAACAATTCAAGATTTAATCGCAACAACAGAGGATATAAAATTCTAAGCTCAGAATTTTTATATATTTTTATAGTATTTTAAAGCTCAATTCAAGGATTGGGCTTTTTTTATTTCCCTAATTTCAGTGGTTTACTAAAAAATATCTCATGCACAACACTTCTTATTAAGTTTTGTCCGTATGTTTTTGAATCATCATATTCATAAGGAATTCTTTTCTCAACTGGCTTTAAAGGAGAAACATCTTGTTGTTTATTTGAATAATTTTTAAAATAATCTTCCATCAATTCATTATTCTTTTCAAGCGATAAATCTTGCGAATACTTAAAATCAAAATAGCCAGATTGTTGAGCAAAATTCATCAACAATTTATTTTTTAAATTATCATTCTGAGCAACTTCTTGCGCAAAAAGAGCAATTGGAAAAAGAAAGAATAAAAGTATTTTCATTATCAATCATTTACTGTTTTAAAGTTATGAAAATATTTTAAAGATTCAATCTATCCAATTTTAAATACTTTACAATGACATTCATCTTATGCAATTCGAGATGAATTAAATACTTTTGTCACAAAGTTAGCATATGAAAGAAAAAAAAGATAAACGAAGTGCCTCTCAAAAATTAATAGACGATGCTTTCTTCCTATTTTTGATGATTCTTGGGGCTTTTTGTGTGTTAATAATACTTGTTGTTGTCTAAAAAATGAAATTGTTTGATACTTATTTTAGTTTTTATATTCTGAGTTGGATTTTTATCAAACTTACCCGAATTTATTCCATAGAAATTGAGTATCTCAACCATTATTTAACTGATATTTTTGCGGTACCTGCTATGACGCACTTAGGAAGTTATATCATTTCGAAAATTAAATACAACAATCAAGTTTATGTTTATCCAACAAGTTATTTGGTAATTACTGCTTTTGTTTTGAGTCTTTTATTAGAATTTATTATGCCAAAATTTTCTTCGAATTATACAGCAGATATATTAGATGTTGTCTGTTATTTTATGGGAATTATTTTTTACTTAAAATTCCATAAACCACATGTATTAGAGTTTAAGAATAAGATTATTGAATATTAAATTTCTTTAAGAATTTATAAATTTCTTGATTTGCTCCATAGATTACCAATACATCATCTTTTGTAATTACTGTATTTGATGTAGGAAAACCTTGTACTTCTGGAACAATTTTATATTGACCTAAAAAACTAGCTTCTTCTTTGTTTTTAATAATTGTCATTACCAAAATATTATGTTGCTTTTTGAATTGGATTTCATCAAATGTTTTTCCAACCAATTCATTTGGTGTTACAACCTCTATAATGCTAAACTCTTTGTTTAATTCAAAAGAATCTACAACTCCTTTCACATTTAGTTTTTTTGTCCAACGTTCTGCAGATTCAGCTTCGGGTCGAATAATTTCTGTAACTCCAATTGCTTGCAAAACATTTTCGTGTAAAGAATTGATAGAACGACTAATCAAACGTTTTACATTTTTATTTTTAAAAATAGCAGTAGCCATAATATTGGCACCTTCATTTTCCCCAATACTTACAATTACAATATCTGTATTATTTAGTGGTAATTTATTAATTGATAATTCATCTGTTGCATCTAAACAAATGGTATAGGATAACTTATCTTTCAAAGCTTCAACACGTTGAATATTATTGTCAACACCGATAATTTCGTGACCAAGCTTTACCATTTTCTTACCAAGCGCCGCGCCGAAATTTCCTAAACCTATAATTATTATTTTCATAATTTTCTTTTAAATTAAAATATCATCTGATGGATAACGATAATTAGATGAAACAGTTTTCTTAAAAAAAGCCATCAAAATTGTAATCATTGAAACACGACCAATAAACATCATTGTAATGACAACAATTTTACTTGGATCTGATAATGTAGGTGTTAAATTTAATGATAAACCAACAGTAGAATAAGCTGAAAAAGCTTCGAATGCAACATCAATAAGATGTAAATGATTATCAAATTTTGTTATTAAAAATATTCCTGTTCCAATGACTAAAAAAGATAAGGTCATTGTAGCAAAAGCTTTTTGTACATTGATAGGGCTTAATTCTCTTTTGTAAATTTCGATTTTATTTTTTCCGCGTGCAATATTAATAAAATTAAGAATTGCAATTGCAAAAGTACTCGTTTTAATTCCTCCTCCTGTTGATGCTGGTGAAGCACCAATCCACATTAACAAAATAACCAAAAGTATGGAAGAGAATTGTAAGTGAGAAAAATCTATATTATTAAAACCTGCTGTACGAGGCGTTATGGCGATAAATAAAGCTGAAATAAACTTTCCGAAACCTTGATGTTGTCCTAATGTAGAATAATATTCTTCGAAGAATAATATGATTGTAGAAATAATTAGTATTGTTAATGAGGTGATTAAATTAACTTTAGAACTTAATGTAAAAACCCAATTCTTACGATTATTTTTATTATGGAGAATTTTTGAAATTAATTTTCTGATTAAATAATCTGTATAACGTAGAATATTAATCAAGATAGGAAAACCTATTCCTCCTAAGAATATCAATGTGATTAGAACAGATTGAAATCCATAATTGTGAACAAAACCTTTGTTCATTAATCCATTTGGCAATGTAGAAAAACCTGCATTACAAAAAGCCGAAACTGAATGAAAAATACTAAAAAATAATTTGTCAACAATACTAATATTATAAGGTGCAATTGAAATATAAATTAATACAGCTCCTACGAATTCGATACCAAAAGTTAAATAGATAATCCTTTTTACAAAAGAAAAAACTTCACTCAAAGAATCGTTGTTTGCAATACTTCCTAATGCTATTTGATTCTCATAAGAACTATTTCCTTTGAAAAAATAAGCAATATATCCAGCAAATGTCAAAATACCTAAACCTCCTGCTTGTATTAATAACATTAAAATAAAATGACCAACAGGCGTATAAGTTATATAAGTATCAACAGAAGTTAATCCTGTTACACAAACTGCGCTCGTCGCTGTAAATAGTGCGTCTAGAAAAGAAATTGGATGATATGTTGCTTTTGGCAACATAAGTAAACAAGCTCCTCCAAAAACTAAAATAAAAAAACTGAAAATAAATAATTGGGGAGGAGTAATTACAGAACGTTTGAAATTAAGGTTAGGTGTAGCAATTTCTCTTACTAATTTTAAAACAATAGCAAATTGCAAATATTTGCTGACAAAAAACCAACTATAATCGGTTATTTGCATTTTAATGCAATAAAGAATAAATAGTATACTTACTATATCAAAAATGATGACTCGCGGAATAATTTTTTCTTTAAAATAAACATATTTAAGTATTGTTCTTAAAATTCCGACAGATAGTAGAATGATAAAAAAAATGTTTATATAAAGTTTATACTCAACAGGAAATCCAAATCCAAACATTACCAATAATGCTATAATAGCTAATGTGTACGATATTGAAAGGATTACGTTAAAAAACTTATTGTTTACTAAAATTCGAAACATATTTGTTTCATAATAATTAAAAAGGCAAATTTATAATTATGTATACTTCTTACAAGTTAATCATTACTTTTTTTTTGAAAAGCTATAAATTAGTTATTAATGTTTTTAAAGATTTTCATTCTACCAACCATAAAAACCATAATCAATCCAAAGCAAGCAAATAACGCATAAGAATATCTCAAATCAAAAGCTTCAGCAATATAACCAATCAGTGGTGGTCCCATCAAAAATCCTAAAAAAGAGATACTCGAAACCATTGCTAATGCAACGCCTGGATTTACATTTTTGTTTTTTCCTGCTACACTATAAACCGTTGGCACATTACACGCAACACCCAATCCAACCATCATAAATGCAATTGTACACACAATAAATTGAGGAAAAAATACTGAAAGCATCAAACCAGAAAACATCAAAATTCCACTAATTTGCATCACGCGTTGTTTTCCATATTTACTGATAAAATAATCACCAACGAAACGTCCTGTTGCCATCATCACCATAAACGAAGCATAACCAACGACAACTAAATTCTGTGGCGCTTTTACAATATCTTGGAAATAAACACCACTCCAATCGAACATCGCACCTTCTGTTGCCATGCTCAAAAAACCTATAATTCCTAGTTGAACCAAAACAGTATCTGGTTTTGAAAAAATAGATTTCTTTTCCTTCGCTGGAGCTGGTGTAGAATCGACTAAATATTTTTTATTAATGAACCAACTCAAAATAATTAAGCCATAAATAATCACAAAATGATAAAATGTATTCACATGCAAATTCATCATCAATAAACCAATCAAAGCACCTGTAAAACCAGCGATACTCCACGCACCATGAAAAGAGGACATAATCGATTTTCCATATATTTTCTCTACCTCAACTCCTTGCGTATTCACCGAAATATTGCACATGTTTCCTATTACTCCAAAGAAAAATAAAACAGCACCTAATTGATAAAAATTTTGAGCCAAACCTATACAACAAAGAATTAAAGGATAAATTAAAACGACAATTCGTAAGACATTTTTACTTCCATATTTCGCGACTAATTTTCCTGAAAGCGCCATTGTACACAACTGTCCAATCGGCATTAACAACAATAATGTTCCCAATTGTCCTTCAGAAATTCCTAAATCTGATTTAATCGTCGGAATACGACTTGCCCAAGACGAAAAAGCTAAACCTTGCGAAAAAAAGAAGAGCGAAACAGCGAATCGAATGCGATTTTTTTGAGTTGATGATAATTCTGTTGATGAAAGCATGGCTAAAAAATATGCGACAAAGTTAAGCTACTCTCCTGAAATTATAAACTCAAATGCAAAATAGGATAAGCTTTTCCCTCGTTATCTTTTTCAGAACGAGAAGTAACCTTAAAACCTTGGCTTAAATAAAAATCAATCGCTTGCTGATTTTGTTCATTCACATCAACCGATTTCACATTCAATTCTTGAATAGAAAAATCCAACAAAGTCTTCCCTACTCCCTTTCTTCGAAAATCATTGTGAATAAATAACATTTCAAGATTTTGCTCTGCAACACCTACAAATCCTACCAATTGATTTCCGATTTCGTAACCAAATAAGGCTACATGCGGAAAATAATTAGGTAAATTTTCTTTATAATATTCAAAATCTTCTTTTGCTAAAAAATGGTGTGTGTTACTAACCGAACTTACCCAAATATCTCTCAATCTCGGAAAATCTACTTCTTCAATTCTTCTAATCATGACTAAAATTAATTACAACAAAGATATAAACGACTCTTTTCAAAAAAAACAATAAAAATATTCTATTGAGAATCATTTTGTTAAAAATTATTTTAAAAATAATTGTTTTTAGAATTTGGAAAAACGAAAAAGCGTTCTATATTTGCACTCGCAATACCGCAATAGACTGCGTTATTGGAGAGTTGGCAGAGTGGTCGAATGCGGCAGTCTTGAAAACTGTTGAGGGTCACACCTCCGGGGGTTCGAATCCCTCACTCTCCGCTAAGAAAACCCAATAGAGTAATCTGTTGGGTTTTTTGTTTTTCTGAAGTTTTTTTCCTTTCATTTTCATAAAACTGAAAGGAAAACAAAAAATAATAGATGCGAAGTATCTAGAGTTTTCTTAGAATTACTTTCTTTTCTAGGGAATATGAAATAATCGGATCAGTATCAAAAGT
>NZ_DEVJ01000014.1:0-104684 GCF_002362875.1 Empedobacter sp. UBA3239
TTTCAAATCTAAAGGAATTTATTTCAGAATCTCATGATAAGATAATTTTACTTCAAAAAATAAACTAAAATCAAAAATCCTTTACATTTTCATTGAAATTGTAAAGGATTTTTAGGTTGGTTGAAAAATATTGTCAAAAATTATGCCTATAATTTTTATAACTTTAAATAATAACTAAATTTGTAAGGATAAATTAAAAAATTATGCAATCGTACGGAATTAAAGCCTTATTAGAAAAAGGCAAGGATTTGTTGCTACAGGAAGTAGTTGTAAATGGATGGGTAAGATCGTTCAGAAGTAATCGTTTCATCGCGTTGAATGACGGTTCTACAATTAATAATATTCAAGTAGTAGTAGATTTCGAAAATTTTGACGAATCAATTATAAAACAAATTTCTACAGCGGCTTCTTTACAAGTAAAAGGAGAAGTGGTAGAAAGTGAAGGAGCAGGCCAAGATATTGAAATTGTTGCGAAAGAAATCAAAATTTTAGGAACTGCGCCATCTGATGATTTAAAAGGAACAATTTTACAACCAAAACAGCACAGTTTAGAGATTTTGCGTGAGCAAGCACATTTACGTTTCAGAACGAATGTTTTTGCTGCAACTATGCGTGTTCGTAATGCGTTAATGTTCGGTATTCATAAGTATTTCAACGAAAATGGATTCGTTTACATCAACACGCCAATTATTACAGGATCTGATGCTGAAGGAGCAGGAGAGATGTTTCATATCACAAACTTGGATATGGAAAACTTGCCTAAAAACGAAGAAGGAAAAGTAGATTATACACAAGATTTCTTTGGTAAATCGACTAACTTAACGGTTTCTGGACAGTTAGAAGGAGAAACAGCAGCAATGGGATTAGGGAAAATCTATACATTTGGACCTACTTTCCGTGCAGAAAACTCGAATACTTCTCGTCACTTAGCTGAATTCTGGATGATTGAACCAGAAGTTGCGTTTTTCCGTTTAGATCAAAATATGGATTTGGCAGAAGATTTTATGAAATCTGTTATCACTTATGCAATGGAAACGTGTAAAGATGATTTGAAATTCTTAGCTGAACGTTTTGACAAAGAACAAAAACAAAAACCAGAAGCAGAGCGTTCTGAATTAGGTTTAATTGAGCGTTTAGAATATGTTTTAAATAACAAATTCATTCGTTTAACTTATACAGAAGCAATAGATATCTTAAAAGATTCTAAACCAAATAAAAAAGGTAAATTCAAATATCCAATCGAAGGTTGGGGAGCAGATTTACAATCAGAACACGAACGTTATTTAGTTGAGAAACATTTCAAAACGCCAGTTATTTTATTTGATTATCCAGCAGAAATCAAAGCATTCTACATGCGTATGAATGACGATGGAAAAACAGTTCGTGCAATGGACGTTTTATTCCCTGGAATCGGAGAAATTATCGGAGGCTCTGAGCGTGAAGAACGTTTAGAAGTTTTAGACGAAAAAATGGAAAAATTCGGAATCGATAAAGAAGAATTATGGTGGTACCGCGACACAAGACGTTTCGGTTCTGTGCCACATTCTGGTTTCGGTTTAGGTTTAGAGCGTTTGGTATTATTCGTTACTGGAATGGGTAACATTCGTGACGTGATTCCTTTCCCTAGAACACCGAATAACGCTGAATTTTAATCAAAATATTTTTACGGATTATGCTTAAAAATTGTAACTTTAAGCTAAATCCGTTTTTTATATAAGCCAAAACCCAAAATATGTTAAAGCAGGAATTAAATTTAAAATTACAACAAAAACTATCGCCACAACAAATCCAATTAATGAAGTTGGTTCAACTTCCTACGGTTGCTTTTGAACAACGCGTAAAGGAAGAGTTGGAAGAAAACCCTGCTTTGGATGATCAATCTTCTGAATATGATGAAGATTACGGAGGAGAGCAGGAAGAATGGGACAATCAGAGTGATGATTTTGGCGACGAACAAGTGATTGATACAAGTGATATCAATATTGATGATTATTTGAGCGATGACGATATCCCAAATTATAAAACGTATACGAATAATTATAGTGATGATGACGAAGATAAATCTGTTCCTTACGCACAAGGAGAGAGTTTTATCGAGTTTTTGACTTCGCAATTATATACGAATCGATTAACTTCGGAACAATTTCAAATTGCTGAATTTATATTAGGAAATATTGACGATGATGGTTACATGCGTCGTGATATTAAATCGTTGGTTGACGATTTAGCATTCTCGCAAAATATTTACACTTCGCCAGAAGAGGTCGAAAATTTGTTGATTAATTATATTCAACGAATGGATCCAGTTGGAGTAGGTGCGCGAGATTTGCAAGAATGTTTATTGATTCAATTAGAAAATAAAAATCAAACAGAAGCAGTAGAATTAGCCGAAAAATTAATTTCAGAATCGTTTGATGCATTTACGAAAAAGCATTATTCGAAATTGATGGCAAAATATGATGCGGATGATGATGAGTTGCGTGATGCAATTTCGGAGATTGAACGTTTGAATCCAAAACCAGGAAAATCATTTTCGAGTAGTAGTAAAATTGTAGAGCAAATAACGCCAGATTTTACGATTCATATCAACGATGGCGATTTAGAATTGTCTTTAAATGGACGTAATGTACCAGAATTGAAAATTTCGAGTGCGTTTGCAGAAATGTTAGATACATACAAAAAAACCGAAAATAAATCGAATCAACAGAAAGAAGCTGTAATGTTTGTCAAACAAAAGTTAGATTCTGCGAAATGGTTTATTGATGCGGTTCAGCAACGCCGTAATACGCTTTTGTATACGATGGAAGCGATTATGAAATTTCAAAAAGAGTATTTCTTAACTGGAGATGAAACGAAAATCAAACCGATGATTTTGAAAGATATTTCAGACAGAATTGGAATGGATATTTCGACAGTTTCTCGTGTTGCGAATTCAAAATATGTCACAACGCCTTACGGAACATTTTTGATAAAGGATTTGTTCTCAGAATCGTTAACAAATGATGAAGGTGAAGAGGTTTCGACGCGCGAAATCAAACGAATTTTGCAAGATGTAATTGCAGATGAAGATAAGCGTAAACCTTTGACAGACGAAAAATTAACTGAAATTTTGAAAGAAAAAGGTTATCCAATTGCTCGTCGTACAATTGCAAAATATCGCGAACAACTAAATATTCCAGTTGCAAGATTGAGAAAAGAAATCTAAAATTTTTAGAATATAATCAATAAAAAAAGAGCTTTTTATAAAGCTCTTTTTTTGTTTTTACCCCAAGTTGTCATCCATTCAAAATAATCTTCTTTGTATGAATTATCATTCAATTGCGTAATAATTTTTTGTTGTTTTTCTACATTCAAATCATCATCAATCACAGAAAAGTTCAAGAAAATATCTTTACCGATTAATTTAGAAAAGAAATTTTCATTCTTTAATTCTTCCAACACTTCGATGCATTTTTCGTTAATTTTATTTTGAAATTGATAAAACCAATCTTCGTCATCGTCGTGTTCATCAACTATTTGTTTGCACATTTGATTGATTTCTTGGAAAGAATTTTCAGCTCCTAAATAATCATATTTCCATTCAGAAGGCTCGTATTTGTAGTAACAAAAATCGTCTTCATCCGATACTTTTTCCAAATGTTCGATAGAATTTGCTGAAGGATGAATAGCTATTTTCGTGTCGTTATTGCACAAGGCAAAAGCGTAAAGGTCTTGGGAAGGATTTTCGTTATAAATTTTCAAAAAGGCTTGTTTGGTTGATTGCACTAATTTGTTTTTTAATTCATTAAAATCCATTCATTTATATTTTTTAATCAGTTTTAATTATTTTTTGAAATGTAGTAAAATTCTTTAAATATTAAATCATTGTTAATTTATTTTTTAAAGACAAATTTAATTATTATTCATTTTCTATGTAACTTTTCTGTAATTCACACGTTATTATAGTAAACAAACCTTATATGTCTAAATTATATATATCAATTTTACAGTTGATTTAGCAGAAGGAAATTATACGTTTCGAATAGAAAAAGCTGGAGTTTTGCTTCATAAACAAACAATTTTGTGTGGAAAAAATCAGGATTTAGGCGTTATTATTCTTCCTAAAAAATGAAAACATTACATTAAATGAAACGGTTGTAAAGAGTCAGAAAAAATTAATAGAAAAGAAAGTTGATCGACTTGTTTTTAACGCTGATTTAGCGGAGGGAGCAAAAGGCGAGAGGCATTAGATTTGCTAAAATTGGCGCCTCGTGTAAAGGTTGATAATAATGTAGTTTCGATAGTTGGTAAAAGTAATTTGCGTGTGATGGTGGACGATCGTTTGTTGGAAATGTCTGGTGATCAATTGACAAATTATTTAAAAACACTTCGTGCAGATGATATCGAGAAAATAGAAGTAATTACAAATCCGCCCGCTAAATATCAAGCAATAGGAAATAGTGGAATTCTAAATATTGTATTAAAATCTGGTAAAAAAGACTCGTGGAATGGGAGTTTGTCGTCGTCATTGCAACATTATAACAAACAAACTTCATTGGTTTTTGTAAAATAAATATCAGATTGTCCAATTCCGTCATATTCACCAAAACCTCCAAAAAATATTAGAGACTAATGTCTATTTATTTTTTCGATAATTAAACGATGTACTATTGTTCCAATATGGGACCGAAAGAGAAAAAAATAGTGGAAAAAATAAAAATATTGGCGGAAAATTAGGTTTAGATTATAAAATTTCGGAGAAGTTGACAATTAGTTTTACGGTTGATTTATATGCTGGAAATCGAAAAGGAACTGGTGGTACGAAAGCAACGATAAATAGTTTGGATAAGAACGAATTGTTAAGTTATATTTTGAATGATCGAAATGGGAGCAAAGGAAACACGAAATACAATACGCTGAATTATCATTTAATTTATAAAATGGATACGATCGGAAAAAAAATGACATTTGATTTTGATTGGGTAAATTTTAATAATAACAATACAAGTGTAACTTCAAACCGATTTTTTAATTCAGAAGATGTTGAAAATAAAACAGAATATCAAGGAAATAAAAGTTTGTCCGATCAAAAAGCAAATAATTATAGTTTGAATATTGATATGGAACATCCCGTTAATACTTGGAAACTAAATTATGGTCGACGCTATAGTTGGACGAAAAATAATAGCGATAATTTATTTTATAACACATCTTTGGGAACGCCTGTTTATGATGAAAAGTTGAGTAATGGTTTTTATTATGACGAAAATATTTTGGCTTTTTATGCGAGTATCGAAAAAGATATTTCAGAAAAATGGTCTGCAAAAGTTGGTTTGAGATACGAAAATACAGATGCAAAAGGTTTTTCTCCGCAAGAAAATCAACATGATACCTATAAATATGATGGATTATTTGCAACCGCTTATTTGATGTATAAACCTGCTGAAAATCATTCTTTAAGTATTAATGTTGGACGCCGTATTGATAGACCTTTTATGGGACAATTGAATCCGTTTCGTACCATTTATTCTCCTTATTCTTTTGCAGAAGGAAATCCGAAGTTAAAACCTTCTTATTCGTATAATTATGAGTTGGAATATGCATACAAAGATTTGGCAATTACGACGTTGTATTACAGAAATTCTACGGATGAAATCAATCAAATTGTGGTTGTAAATCCAACTGAAAATACACAAAATTGGATTCCATATAATTATGCTGATTCGGAGAGTTTTGGGATTAGTGAAAATCTAAATTTCAAGCTTGAAAAATGGTGGAGAGTCAATGGAGCGATTGATTTGTATTACAAAAAAACGAAAGGAATTATTCCAGAATACAATTATGTATTGGATGGATTTAATGGAGACTTTCGTTTGACAAATAATTTAGAATTGAATAAATCGAAAACATTATTGTTTAATCATACTACAAATTATACAACAAAAACAATTGATGCCATGTCAAGAAGCCGCGCTAATTGGAGTACAGCTTTTGGTTTGAGAGCGTTATTTTTGGATAAAAAATTCGAGGTTTCGTTTAATATGAACAATGTATTTAAAGATAGAGCTTGGCAAGATCAAAGTTTTAGTAACGATACAAAATTTGTTTATACAGGACAATCTGCTCGTTATTATCGTGTTGGAATTCGATACAATTTCGGAAAATCATTCACAATAGAACAATCAAAAAGTAGTTCAGAAAAAGGAAGACTGTAAATTGTTAAAAACAAACCCCAATATTGATTAAAATATTGAGGTTTGTTTTTTTATTTGTTATAAATGACTTTACTTTTTCTCCATTTTATAGAACAATAAAATCACAAAACTAATGGTAAACGAAACGCCCATTGCAAGAGCCGAAGCTTTCATTCCGCCAGAATATTCAATCAATAATCCATAAATAACTAAACCTAAAAATAAGGCAAATTTTTCGAACACATCATAAAAACTAAAATAGGTTGTTGTGTCTTCTGTTTCTGGTAATAATTTGGCGTATGTAGAACGTGACAAAGCTTGCAAACCTCCCATTACAAGACCAACCATTGCAGCCATTACGTAAAATTGAGTTTTTACATTAGGATCATTTTTATTAATTAAATAACCAATAATACATGTAATAATCCAGATAAAAATTCCGATTAACAAGGTTTTCTTATTTCCTATTTTCCCTGATAGAAAAGAGAATAACCATGCACCTAAAACAGCTTCTATTTGAATTAATAAAATAGTCATAATCAATTCTGAAGATTCCATTCCAATTTCTGAACTTCCAAACATTGCAGCCATCAAAAAGATAGTTTGCATTGCTAAACTGTAAAAGAAAAATCCAGCCAAAAAAACACGAATATTTTTGTATTGATTTAGATCTTTGAAGGTATGTTTTAAATTTTTAAAACTAGATTTGATGATATCTTTTGGAATTTCGCGATCATATTTGTGATTTGGTAATTTACTTAATGCAATTTGTCCAAATCCTAACCACCAAATTCCTGTTAATAAGAAACTTATTCGAGTAAACATTGCTTGTTGTTCTTCTGGAGCGAATTGTATCATCGCCAAACAAATTGTCAATAAAATGACAGAACCAATGTAACCAAACATATAACCTTGTGCCGAAACTTTGTCCATTTTTTCGTCTGAGACAATTTCTGGTAAATAGGCGTTGTAAAAAACTAAACTTCCCCAAAAACCTATGCTTGCAGTGATATTGAGTAATAAAGCTAACCAAACTAAATCGCTTGATGTAAAGAAAAACATTCCGATACATGAGAACGATCCTAAGTAGCAAAAAAAGCGAAGAAATTTGATTTTATTTCCGATTAAATCTGCAATTGAAGATAAAACAGGAGACAAAACAATCACAAAAAAGAAAGCAATTGCTAATGAAAAATTGAATGCGGATTCTGGTAATAATCCTAAGAATTTAATTGGTTGATCGTTCGCATCATAGGTCATTAAAGTGTAATAAACCGGAAAAATAGCAGAGGCAATAACTAAAGAATGAACAGAATTTGCCCAATCGTAAGAAATCCAAGCTCGTATTAGTTTGGGATTATCTTTTGTATTCATAAATTTTTATAGTAATGTAGGTTAAACTTAAGAATAATTTATCAAAAATAATGTTTCGTAAAAATTAATTGTTCAATCTTCTATTCTTTCAGTTCAAATTTGGTCAGTTTATTGTCTTTGTAACAATAAAATTCATAACTATCTTCTCCAATTCTGAATACTTTTTCGAGATGGATTTTATCGTAATTAGGTAAAATTTCATTGTATTTTTTTAATAAATTTTCAGGTAGCTCATTCGGTTGAATTGGACGTTCAATCTCAAATTCACCATCTAACGAATATTCCATCACAAAATCGCTGTTTCGCCATTTCAAAGTTGTTTCATTTTCGTCACCTTTACTTGTTGTTGTAAGTTGAACTTTATCTTCTTGAATGATTTTTTGGGAACTTGTATAAAAAAGTGTAATTCCAGAAATAACCATCGCTGCATAACCAACTTTTCTGAAAATAAAATCGCTAAAATAAGGTAAAATATATTTGACCGTATAAGAAGAAATAATTGAGGCAATTGCAATCGTCAATCCAAGTAATAAAGCGTTTTTTGAGTATAAACCAAGAACAATATAAATGATTAATTTTATGATATGAAGTATAATTTCGTTGGCAGCTCGTGTTGCAATAATTTCTTCTTTTGTTAATCCATATTTTAAATAAAATCTATTGAATAATAAGCCAATTGCTCCTGTTATTCCAGATACAAATCCAGCTAAAAAACCTACAATGGCCAAAATATATTTTGGTGAAGGTTTTTCTTCATTGTCTTGTTGTTTTTTGTTTTGAAATAATTGTGGAACATTTGAAATCAATAATAAAGCTACAATAATTTGCAAATAAATTGGGTTGATAAATTTGATTAAATAAGCACCCATTAAAACTGCTGGAATTGAAAATGGCACAAACCAAAAGAAGATTTTCCAATGTACAGATTTTCTGAAAGCCGCTATTCGAGAGGCAGAACTTGTAAATGTTCCAATTGTTAATGAAAAAGGAACTAACGAAGTCGGAATAATAAGATTGAGTATTGGAATTAAGATTAAACTTGCGCCACCGCCACAAATTGCACTTATCCAAAATGCTAAAATTGCTCCAATAAATAGGAGAAAAATAGTAAAAATCATAATCAGAAATTTTATTCTGTTACAAAATTAGGACAATGATTTTAGAAATAAATGTCTAAAGACTTATCTTAAGTAAAACTTAAGAATAAGTAAATCTTAATTGAAAAAGATGATTTTTCGGATAAATTGTTTGCGAAATTTGCTGAAAATTATTTTTTAATAAGGCTTTAGACGAGGCGATATTTTCTTTTTTCACCCAAGCTTCAATCAGCATATATTTTCTCGATTTCAACTCTTTCGAAATCAGATTGATGATTCGTGTTGCGTAACCTCTGTTCCAAAATTGTTCATCAATCGAATAACCAATAATCGCTTTGTCGTGAAAAGGTTGAAACATCACAGTACCAATCAATGTTTCAGAAGATTTTTCGATAACAGCAAAGCGAAATTCATATCCAGAATTCTTTTTTTCTTTATCTCTTTCCAGCATTTTGTATGCATCTTCGATCGTTTTCATTGGTGCGGTTTCGCGATATTTCATGGCTTTTGCATTCGAATAAATTTCGAAAAGTCTAGCTACATCAGTGTCTAAAAGCTCTCTGAAATAAATTAATTCGTCTTCCATATTTTGGTTTTAAGAATTTGCTTGACGTTCTAATTTTTCAATCAATAATGCTTTTGCGTTTGTAAGCGCATAATCTTTAGCTTCTGCAAATGAAACGTTATATTTTCGTTTAAGTGATTGCATATCTTTTGGTAAATCGTTTAAAAGTTTATCATAATAAACATCTAACATTTCAGAAGTTGGCATTTTGAAATCAATTTTTAACTGAAATCTTCTCAACAATGCGACATCAATAATATGTGGGTGATTTGTAGCGGCAATCAACAATGAGTTTTGTGGCAAATAATCAATTAATTGAATTACTGTGTTCACTAAACGACGCATTTCGCCAACGTCTTTGTCATCATTTCCACGCGCTTTTCCGATTTGGTCAAACTCATCCAAAAATAGAATTGCTTTTTCACGAGCAGCTTTATCAAAAAGCATTCTTATATTTTTCGAAGTTTCACCAATTCTTGACGAAACAATATTGCTTAAATTCAGAATCAATATAGGTTTTCCGATTTCATTTGCAATTGCTTTTGCAGTTGTTGTTTTTCCACAACCCGAAAATCCATGTAACAAAATTTTATTATTGACAGGTAAATTATATTTGCTCAATTCCTCTATATATCGATGTTCTTTGATAAGTTGTTTTACTTGCACAAGATTTTGATCATCCAAAAAAACATCATTCAAAGAAATTTCTTCCTTATCGTCAACAATTAAATCGTAAATATTCATATCAATTTTACTTCAAGACTCAAAATTAAACTATTTTAATCCGAAAGCAGATTTTTAGTACAAAAAAAGCTTCAGATTTCTGAAGCTAAAATTATAAACCATCATATGATAACTTATTGCAATTGTATTTCAAGCATTAATCGTGGTAATTGCAATAATGATAATCGCAATATAATTTTCAGAAAAAAGTGTCAATGCCTTTTGATAAGTTTCTCCTAATAAACCATGTTGACTAATATTTGTAATTTATTCTGTCATCTACAATATCACACGCTCTTCTTCTGTAAAAAGTGTTGTTTATCGCCATGCATTCAACAAAAAAATAAGTTGATTTGTTTCGCTTAATATCATCGCTTCTTTGGTGTGCATATTAATACAAAAAGCACAACCATTGATTTGTGAAGCTTTGGTTTTAATAAGTTCTAAATATAATTTATCTAATTCAGAATTTGCTAAATAATTCTCTAAACCCATACATCGCTTCGTAAGCTTTTGGTTCTAATTTTTGAATATTTAATCGTGATTTCATTTCCTAATTTTTTACAAAGTTCGTCGATTATTTATTCAATAAAATTAAACTGGTTTAAGAAAACTCTTTCTTTCGGATTTCGCTTAAATATTCGGGTGTGAAACCTAAATAAGAAGCCAATAAATATTGAGGAACGCGTTGTAAAAACTCAGGAAAATTTTTCTTGAAGTGAAGATAAAAATCCTCTTTCGAAAACTCTTTCAAATATTTGGAAAGCATTTGAGCAGCAGCATTTGCTTTTTGATAAATTTGTTTGAAATACGAATTGAAAATAGGATTTTTTTCGCATAAAATTTCTTTGTTCGTTTTACTCATTTTCATAATAATTGCATTTTCTACAGCTTGAATATAAAACTCAGAACTTTGTTGATTAATGTAAGAAAACAAATCTGTCAACCACCAATTTTCTATAGCGAAATCAATGGTTTGTTCTACATCTTTTTCATTGATGAAAAATAACCGAATACATCCAGAAATAATAAAATAATTGTACGTACAAACTGTTCCAGCTTTATGAATCATTTCTTTTTTTCTTCACCGAAAACTTTTTAAAATATTGGACTGAATCGTGAAATTCTTCTTCAGAAATTGAAGTGAAAATTTGAATATGTTTCTTTAACTGACCGAAAGAATTTTCCATTTTATAAGCTTAATATATTTCTCTTTAAAATTAATGATTAGTTTCCGAAAGGATTTAATTTAGTTTAAAATAATCAGGTTTATAGTCAGAATTTGGAGTGCAATTTGCTTGAAATGAATTGTCGAAATAACATAAAAATAATCTATAAAGATTTGACATTATTTTTTACTTTTATGAACCAAAAAATAACAATAATATGGCTTCAGGAATATTTGCAATTTTAGATGATATTGCAGCATTGATGGATGATGTAGCGGTTACAAGTAAAGTAGCAGCGAGTAAAACAGCAGGGATTTTAGGAGATGATTTGGCTGTAAATGCTGAGAAAGCAACGGGATTTTTATCTTCTCGCGAAATACCAGTTTTATGGGCAATTACAAAAGGTTCTTTTATTAATAAATTGATTATTGTTCCAATTGTTTTGACACTAAATCATTACATGCCAGAGATCATAAAATATGTTTTGATTTTGGGAGGTTTTTATTTAGCTTTTGAAGGTGTAGAGAAGATAATCGAGTTTATTTTTCACCGTCCAAAAAAAGGTTCAGAAGTTATTCATGAAGATAAAGTAGATGATAAGAAACAAGTTTCGGAAAAATCAAAAGTGAAATCTGCGATTATTACAGACTTTATTCTTTCGATAGAAATTGTGATTATTGCATTGAGTACAGTTTTGGAACAACCAATGTTGACACAAGTTTTTACAGTTTCGTTTATTGCAATTTTAGCAACTATTGGCGTTTATGGGATTGTAACCTTAATTGTTCGTATGGATGATGCAGGTTTTAAACTGATAAAAGCATCACACGACAAAGGAGCTGTTTCTAAATTAGGGCACTTTTTAGTTGCTGCATTGCCTTTTGTGATTAAAATTTTAGGATTTGTAGGGACTGTTGCGCTTTTATTGGTGTCAGGCGGAATATTTGTTCACAACATCGATTATATTCATCATCATTTACCTACAGCAATTCCAATGATGATTAACGAAGCTTTGATTTCATTAGTTGCAGGATTATTGGTTGTGGTACTTGTCACAATAGTTAAGAAATTAATAGGTTTAGCTAAAGGTTAGGAGATAGAATAGATTTAGAAAAGGATTGTTTTCATTTAATTAAGAAATCATCTTTTTTTATCCTCAAATACACACTTTCAACGTATCTTTAGGGCAATTAAACAATAAATTATGAAAATAAAGTCGATAATAGCACTTTTTTTTCTCGCTACCACTTTTACTTTTGCTCAAACAAAACAGATCCTGATTGAAAATGTTAGAATTTTAGATCATCAAACTCAAGCATTAACATTACCAATGAATGTTTTGGTTTCTGGTCAAAAAATTGAAAAAATTAGTTCTGCAAAAATTTCATCACCTACTCAAGATGTTGTAAAAATTAATGGAGGAGGAAAAACATTGATGCCAGGTTTAATTGATGTTCATGTACATATGGTATTTGGTTCATTGACGATGACGCAAATGATGTCGCCAGATATGTCAGAAGAAATGTTAATGAATAAAGTTGGCGAAGCTTCCCACAAAATGTTGATGCGCGGTTTTACAAGTGTTCGTGATGCTGGAGGGCCAATTTTTCCTTTGAAATTAGCCATTGATAAAGGTAAAGTTGCAGGGCCTAGAATTTGGCCTTCAGGCGCAACGATTAGTCAAACGGCTGGTCACGGAGATTTTAGAACTCCTGAAGAACGTTCGCGTCGTTTTTTTGGTAAAGCATCTCGTGCAGAGGAATTAGGAGCTACTTTTATTGCTGATGGAAGAGATGAAGTTTTGACAGCAACAAGAGAAAATTTACGTTTTGGTGCGAGTCAAATCAAATTGATGGCAGGTGGAGGAACGTCTTCTGCTTATGATCCGATTGATGTTACGCAATATACTTTTGACGAAATGAAAGCGGCTGTTGATGCTGCTGAAGATTGGGGAACCTATGTAATGGTGCATGCCTATACGCCGAGAGCTGTGCAACGCGCTGTGGAAGCAGGAGTGAAGTCAATTGAGCATGGTCAAATGTTAGATGAAGAAACATTGAAAATTCTTGCTAAAAAAGGCGTTTGGTTGAGTCTTCAGAATTTGATGGATAATAATGAAAACATGGACGAGCAGCGAAAAGAAAAACGTAAACCAGTTTTGGATGGTCAAGATAAAGTTTGGCCATTAGCCAAAAAACTTGGTGTGAAGCTCTCATGGGGAACGGATTTCTTGTTTGAACCTGAGCTGAATGATGAGCAAAATAGTTATATTTTACGTCTTCAAAAATGGTTTACAAATGCTGAAATTCTGAAAATGATTACTCAAGATAATGGTGAATTATTACAGTTATCTGGTTTAAGAAGTCCATATCCAGGGAAATTAGGTGTTGTAGAAGAACAAGCTTTAGCAGATTTGATTTTGGTTGATGGAAATCCTTTGAAAGATTTATCGTTAATCGCTAATCCAGATAAAAACTTTTTAGTCATTATTAAAGATGGTCAGATTTATAAGAATACAATTAAAACTAAAAAGTAAAATTATCATACATTATAAAAAAACGAGATGAATTTTTACTTACCTCGTTTTTTTTAGTTATAAAAATTAGAAATTTTAGATCTTATTTATCGGCTTGAAATTTGTTGAAAAAGTCAATGGTTTATTTATAAAAAATTTTGATTTTGAATAAGTAAAACTGTAAATTAATAATTAAATCTTAATAAAAATGTCAACACCAGAGAATATTTATTATAGAGTAATTCTTCCAGACGATGAGATTATAGCTACTTTACTTATTGTCCATGGTATGCAAGAACATAGTGGGCGATATGAAAATTTTGCAAAGTATTTGGCTGACAAAGGAATTCTAGTTTTGTTATATGATCATTTGGGGCATGGAAAAACAGCGAAAATAGAAGAAGATTACAGTTTTTTCTGCTTAGATAATCCAAAAGAAAATTTAATAAATACGGCAAAAGATTTAGCTAATTTGTTAGAGAATAAATACCCTTTATTACCGCATTTTATTTTGGGACATTCAATGGGATCGTTTATAACACGTTGCCTACTTCAAGAATATGGAAATCATTTTGATGGTGCTATAATTATGGGAACAGGAGGTAGGATTCCTGGAATTAAATTATTGAGTAGTTTTTTAAATCTTCTAAATAAATTGATTCCTCATAAAAGAAGTCAATTACTTAATACTATTTTTTCAAAATCGAATAATAAATATTTTAAAAATGAAGAAAATTTTCAGGAGACTAATTGGCTTAGTTTAGATGAGTTAAATCGTTTAAATTTTCTGAAAGATCCTCTTTGCGGAATACCTTTCACTGTTAACGGTTTTTGTACTTTGATTAATTTAAATATACAAGCAACAAAAAAGAATTGGGCAAAAGCTATACCGCAATCTTTACCTATTTATTTTGTGAGTGGAGCAGATGATCCAATTGGTGATTTTGGTAAAGGAGTTTTGCAATCGTATAAAGATTTAAAGCAAAATGGATTTCAATATGTAACAATGAAACTATATCCAAACTTGAGACATGAAATATTGAATGAATCTATCAAAGATGAAGTATATCAAGATATTGTAGATTGGTTAACGGTTTTGATAAATCATAAAAAAATAGAGCAAAAAGACGTTTAATAAATCTTTTTGCTCCAAAAAAAATTATTCTCCTAAAAGAACACCAGAAACATTCCAATAACTGAAACTATTTCCTTCAGGTTTTCCTTGCGGAATTTTTATTTGTATACTATGTTTTCCGGCTTTTAAATTGCCCAAATCTATAAAATAAGGATTTGTAATTGTTCCTGGACACCAATTAGAACGACTATAATCAGATGATGATAAACCATTGTCAAAATTACCAGAAGCTGGATTGTAAGCGCGATAAGAACCACAATCTTGTCTCCAAGGAACTATATTAAATACTTTTTGTCCATCAAGAAAAATACTATTTTCTTTCGGAACAAATTCATCACCATTTTCCCAACCGCCATGTCCAGTTGTTGTAAAACGTAATTTAGCATTATTGTAATCTTCTTTCAACGTGAATTCTACTGTAAAACCATTCGGATTTTCGAACAAAGTAGAGTATTCTTGTCCAGCCATTTCCATCACATTTGCAGTATTGAAAATTGGTAAAGCCTTTTTAATTGGCATTGTTGTAGAACCTGATGGATGAACAGAAATATTGGCAGAAATAATATGTCCGCCTTGATCATAATTTCCAATGAAGAAACCAATCAAAACTTCTTGATCAGATAATAAACCTTGAAATTCTGTGATTTCTTGACGATATTTTGCTTCGGTTTCCCATGTTTGATTTTTTAATTGAATATGATTGAATTTTTTAATTCCAAAAGGTGTGAAAAAGCGCATTAATTCAATAGTTGGCGAATAATTTTCTGTCAAAAAATAACCTTGATATTTCTTATTATTTGCAGATGTAAAAATCGGTAATTGATTAATTCCTTTTTGTAAACCATCCATAAATGTAATTTTAGAATCACGGGGAATCAAAAACACAGAACCAGTTCTGTCGTAAGCATCACCATTTGATTGTTGCGAAACATTTAAGAAAACTTGGCTTCCTACTTTAATTTGAGGAATTTTAATTTTTCGAACCACAACAGTTCCATTAGCAAAGCGATAAATTGAATCATTTGACGAAAAATCTTTACTAAAGTTAACTTGTTGATGTGATAAAAGTGGAATATCAACGAATTTACTTTTCCAAATAATGTCTTTATATGTCAATAAATCAACTCGATTTTGAAGCAATTCTTTTTGGATAAATTGACTTGGAATCAAATCTTTTTCGCGTTCTATTTTCGAAGCTCGAATAGTTGAATTATTATTTCGAGTAAATTCTAAGACAAAACCTAAATTCATTCCAATCATTGTTGGAGAGGCATTCAATTCCATATTGTCCACAAACCAAACGTCTATTGTATTCGAATTGATATTTGTTGTTGCTTTTTTACAACGTAAACCTAAAATTCGTTTTGTTTCTTTAGAAATCGTGAAAACAGATTTATTAAACGAGACAGAATCATTTGTAATAATAGAATTAGTCGGGTCAAATTGCGTAATCATTGAGATGATTGATGGATTTGTTTTGGAATAATAAAACATTTCATCAGGATAATTTGTCGAAGAATTAAAGCTTTGTTGCTTTCCAATAATTGTTTCTTTTGTATTCGCAATAACTTGTATGGGGTTATTTTCTTCGACTTTCTTTCCGTTCGAAAAGCGTTCATACGTAATTTTGTAGGTTTCCTGTGCATCAAGAACAATAGCCTGAATACAAAAAATTATAAGTAGAATTGATTTCAATTTCATGTGTGATAAATAAAAAAGGTTTACAAACGAATTGTAAACCTATAAAAATATCTGATTGTATGAAAAAATATCTTATACAAAAGCATTAATACCTGTCACATCTGCTCCAGTAATCAATAAATGGACATCATGCGTTCCTTCGTATGTAATTACAGATTCAAGATTTGCAGCATGTCGCATCATAGGGAAATCGCCTACAATTCCCATTGCTCCAATAATTTGACGAGATTCTCTCGCAATATCAATAGCCATTTTTACATTGTTGCGTTTTGCCATAGAAATTTGTTCAGGAGTTGCTTTATTTTCGTTTTTCAACGTTCCTAATCGCCAACATAACAACTGAGCTTTCGTAATTTCTGTAATAAATTCAGCTAATTTTTTCTGCTGTAATTGATAAGAAGCAATCGGTTTTCCAAATTGTGTTCGTTCTAATGAATATTTCAAAGCTGATTCGTAACAATCAATTGCAGCACCAATTACACCCCAAGAAATTCCGTATCGAGCCGAATTTAAACAAGATAGTGGTCCCCGTAAACTACTCACTTCTGGTAAAATTTGAGATGCTTCAATTTTTACATTTTCGAAAACTAATTCACCTGTTTTTGAAGCTCTTAATGACCATTTATTCAAAGTTTCTGGTGTTGTAAAACCTTGCATTCCACGTTCTACAATAACACCACGAATTTTTCCTTCTTCATCTCTTGCCCAAACAACTGCAATATCACAAATTGGTGAATTTGTAATCCACATTTTTGCTCCATTTAAGATATAATGATCACCATTTTTTGTTAAACGAGTTTCCATTCCGCCTGGATTTGAACCATGATTTGGTTCAGTTAATCCAAAACTTCCAACGAATTCTCCTGAAGCTAATTTTGGTAAATATTTGCGTTTTTGTTCTTCTGATCCAAAAGAAAAAATTGGATACATCACTAACGAAGATTGTACTGATGCAGCAGAACGAACAGCCGAATCGCCACGTTCTAATTCTTGCATGATTAATCCGTACGACATTTGATCCAAGCCTGCACCTCCATATTCTTCAGGAATATAAGGTCCTAAAGCACCAATTGCACCTAATTTTTTCATTAAATCTGGAATATCTTTATGATGTTGCGCGGCATCATCTATCACAGGTTTTATTTCGTTATCCACAAAATCTCGAACAGATTGACGAATTAATTTATGTTCTTCGGTTAATAAATCATCAATCTTAAAATAATCTGTAGTTGAATTCATTTTATGCGGTTTTATTTTATTAAATCTAACGATTATTCATTAAATTAAAAATTATTCTGAATAATATTTATTAAAAATTTTAATTTATGAAACTTTTGACTAATTTAGGTAAAAGTTAAAATCACAAAATAACACAAAAAAATGATAAAAAACGAATTAAAAGAATTAGGTATTTCTTCCGAAAATCTCGGAACATCGACAGGAAATACTTGGTTTGGAAAAGGTGAAGAGCTTTCTTCTTACTCGCCAGTAGATGGAAAATTGATTGGAAAAGTTAAGTCATCAACCAAAGATGATTATGAAGAAGTGATAAAAAAAGCACAAACAGCTTTCAAAGAATGGCGAATGGTTCCTGCTCCGAAACGTGGAGAAATTGTGCGTCAATTTGGAGATAAACTTCGTGAGAAAAAAGCTTCCTTGGGAAAATTGGTTTCGTACGAAATGGGAAAATCCTATCAAGAAGGTTTGGGTGAAGTACAAGAAATGATTGATATATGTGATTTTGCAGTTGGATTATCTCGTCAATTATATGGTTCGACAATTCATTCGGAAAGACCTTTGCATCGCATGTACGATCAATATCACCCGCTTGGAATTGTAGGGGTGATTTCTGCGTTCAATTTTCCAGTTGCTGTTTGGTCTTGGAATACGTGTTTAGCGATGGTTTGTGGCGATGTTGTTATTTGGAAACCAAGCGAAAAAACACCTTTGTGTGCGGTTGCATGTCAACATATTTTAGCAGAAGTTTTAAAAGCAAATAATATTTCAGAAGGCGTTTCTTCTTTGGTGATGGGCGATAAAACAATTGGAGAATTGATTGCACAAGATGCTCGTGTGGCTTTGGTTTCTGCAACAGGTTCAACGCGAATGGGAATTGAAGTGAATAAAGTGGTTGCGGCTCGTTTGGGTAAAACAATTTTAGAATTAGGTGGAAATAATGCGATTATTGTTACGCCAAATGCAGATTTAAAAATTATGTTGACTTCGGCTGTTTTTGGTGCAGTTGGTACGGCTGGACAGCGTTGTACAACAACAAGAAGATTGATTGTGCACGAATCTATTTATGATAAGGTAAAAGAATCGTTGATAAATGCTTACAAACAAATAAAAATAGGTAATCCGTTGGATACAACAAATCATGTTGGTCCGTTGATTGATAAACATGCGGTTGAAATGTATTCAAAAGCATTAGAAAAAATTAATGAAGAAGGAGGAAAAATTATCGTTGAAGGAGGAATTTTAGAAGGAAATGGTTTTGAAAGCGGTTGCTATGTAAAGCCTGTAATTGCTGAGGTTGAGAACCATTTCGAAATTGTTCAACATGAAACTTTTGCTCCAATTTTATATTTAATCAAATATTCTGGAGATGTGTTAAATGCAATTGAAATTCAGAATAATGTGGCACAAGGTTTATCGTCTTCTATCATGACAAATAATCTTCGTGAAGCTGAATTATTCTTGAGTCAGCAAGGTTCTGATTGTGGAATTGCAAATGTAAATATTGGAACTTCTGGAGCAGAAATTGGCGGCGCTTTCGGTGGAGAAAAGGAAACTGGAGGTGGACGCGAGTCAGGTTCTGATGCTTGGAAAGCGTATATGCGACGACAAACGAATACAATTAATTATTCGACAGAAGTGCCATTGGCGCAAGGAATTAAGTTTGATTTTTAAAAATTTACAGAGATGAGTACAGTACACGAAAGATTAGCAAAACATATATTGGCAGATGGATATCCGATTGTAATGGATATGGATAAGTCGCATGGATCCTATGTTGTAGACGAAAATGGCATTGAATATTTGGATTTATTTTCAATGTTTGCTTCGACGGCGATTGGTTATAATCATCCACATTTGATGTCGAAAATAGATTTTTTAGGTCGAAATGCTGTCAATAAACCTGCAATGTCAGACATTTATACAAAAGATTATGCCGATTTAATTGATACATTTGAGCGTGTTGCGATGCCGAAAGAATTGCAATATTTATTCTTTATTTCTGGAGGAACATTGGCAGTAGAAAATGCATTGAAAACGGCTTTTGATTGGAAAACAAGATTAAATTTTTTGAAAGGAATTGAAAAAGAAGCAAGTGATGTTATTCATTTTAAACAAGCTTTTCATGGGCGTTCTGGTTATACATTATCGCTAACGAATACGAAAGATCCTCGTAAATACGAATATTTTCCAAAGTTTGATTGGCCAAGAATTGAAAATCCAAAACGAATTTATCCTGTTACAGAAGATAATTTATGCAAGGTTGTTGAGGCTGAAAAACGTGCGATTGAACAAATTGAAAATGCTTTAGAAACACGCAAAAATAAAGTTGCTTGTATTATTATTGAGCCGATTCAAGGTGAAGGAGGAGATAATTATTTTCGAAAAGAATTCTTTCAGAAATTGAGAGAAATTTGTGATAGAGAAGAGATTTTATTGATTTTTGATGAGGTACAAACAGGAATGGGAATGACTGGTAAAATGTGGGCTTTTCAGCATTATGATGTGATTCCTGATGTGATTTCGTTTGGAAAGAAAACACAAGTTTGTGGAATTTTAGCGAATAAAGAAAAGTTAGATCAAATTCCGAATAATGTTTTCAAGGAATCAAGCCGTATTAATTCGACTTTTGGTGGAAATTATATCGATATGTTGCGTTTCAAATTAATTTTAGAAGTGATTGAACAAGAAAAATTAGTTGAAAATGCGGAAGAGAAAGGAAAATATATTTTATCAAAATTGAATGAAATCGCAAAAGAAACGAAGAAAATTCATTCGCTTCGTGGATTAGGATTGTTCATTGCGTTTGATTTTTCATCAGATTTGGATCGTTCAGAATTCATCAAAACATGTTTCGAAAATCATATGATTATTCTTCCTTGTGGTGAAAACTCGGTGCGAATGCGTCCTCATCTCAATATTTCCGAAGAAGATACCAATAAAGCAATAGAAATTATTAAATTAGCATTAAAATAAACAGCAAAAGCAACCAAACAAAGGTTGCTTTTTTAATTTTGTAAAAGATAAAATAAAAGTATGATAGATTCTTTTTTCTTCGATTTTGACGGAACATTACAAGGTTTTGAAAAACACGAAATCAGTGATTCGACAATTGAAGCGTTGAAATTATTGAAACAAAAAAACAAAAAAATATATATTGCAACAGGACGAAATATGGTGGATATGCCTGAACATATTTTTGATTATGGTTTTGATGGTTACATCAATAATAATGGAGGAATGTGCTCCGACGAAAACCGTCAATCATTTTTTGTAGATTACATCAATCCTAATGATATAGAGGCTTTGTTGCAATACGATGATGAAAATCCTTTCTCATTTTCGTATATGACGAAAGAAGCGTTTAGTATCAATCGTGTGAATGAGAATGTAGAAAAATCGTTTGCTTATTTTGGAATGGAACTTCCAGAAGTAGTTGATCCTCGAACTTTGCCGAAAGATAATATTATGCAAATGAATTTTTTTGTGAACGAAGAACAAGAAGATTATTTGATGAAAAATGTGTTGACAAACAGTGTAGGAACACGTTGGATAGAATATTTTGCTGATATAAATCCGAAAAATATTAGTAAAATGCGTGGAATAGAGCGAATGGCTGAACGCGATAATTTAGATTTAACTAAAACAATGGCTTTTGGTGATGGTGGTAACGATATTAGTATGTTGAAAGGTTGTAAAATAGGCGTAGCAATGGGCGATGCGAAAGAGAATGTTCGTGAAGCGGCTGATTATTATACAACTTCTGCAGATAATCACGGAATATGGAATGCGCTGAAACACTTTGAGATAATTTAGAAACTTATTTTAATTTATATAGAAAAAAAACAACTTAGGTTGAATTTTTTTTCTTTTCACAATGTTGTGTTAATTATGTATTCTATTATTGTAGAATTAAAAAATAAAAATTATTTTAGAGTAATAATTAAAAATTTACAATATAATGAAACAATTATTATTAGCTGGATTTTTACTTTTTTCGAATTTTGGTTTTGGGCAAGAAAAGTTTATTGTCGATTATAAATATGATATAAAGCATGATGAAGAAAAAATAAAGGAGTTTGAAAGAGAGTAAGCTCAAAAAGAGTAAAAGGAATTTGACGATGTAAACACGCTAATGCAAATGCAATTCCACCAATTCCAGCTCCGACAATTGCAACATGAGGATATTTTTTTTCGTTAGATAATGGGCGTTCATTTGTAGTAATCAAACCAGTTCCTGAGCAAATAGTACAGATCTGCATTGAACTTTTTGGTTTATTTGGAGTAATAAAATTTTCATTCTTTTTAGATTGAGCAACAGCTGATTCATAACGTGATAGTTTTCTTTTCGAAACTCCTTGACTTTTTTTTCCAAGTCCATTACAATTCTTGCAACTTATCCAATTTTCTCGAGTACTCAATTTAAAAGTTTTTGTAAAAATAAGATTAATGTAGCTATTTAGAAAAGTCTAATCGTAAAAGATAGAATTAATACATGAATAATGAATTTTTCTGTAATAATAGTTTTTATTACTCAACTTCTTTATAGTGATGATTCTACAACCTTTTTCAGAGATTCAAAATAGGTTTAATATATCCGGACTATCATTTATTATAAAAGTGGAGTATATATGTGATCCGTTTGACTTATAATTTTGGTCAAAAATAAAATCAATTGAAAAAATTATTAAATCATATTGTTTTAGAACCAAAATTACATGTAAAGTGGCTTAATACACTTTCGTATATGGAAAATGCAGGAGCACGAAAAATTTCGGCATGTGAACACAAAACTTTTGTGAATCTTATCCAATTGAAACATGCAGCAGAGGAACATTGTCATGCTTATTATTTGAAAAAGCAAATTAAAAAATTAATTCCAGATAATTGTGTCAATTATGAGCCTATTTATGTTTTAGCACCAAAAGAAACAATTTATTATTTACATTAATTAGATATTCAGGTTTGTCGTTTGTAGAAGAAAGAATTTAATTTTGATGGAGTAGATTTAAAATACGCAACCTATTTGTTTGTGACTTATGCTATAGAAGTGAGGGCCGATGAGTTGGATCTAATATATCAAGATATTTTGACGGTGCATCAACAAAAAGTGATGGTGAAATCTATTATTGTCGAAGAAGAAGGTCATCTTGAAGAAATGATTTCACAATTAAAAAAAATTCATACTGAATGGTAAATCTATTTAAATCAAGTGATACAACTAGAAGAAGTGTTATTTATGAATTGGATTTCTGCAATTGAAAATGAACTGAATAATATCGAAATTTTTTATTCCATTGCAACTATCTCTATTCGAAAAAGAACAAAAAGGAACAAAAAGGAATTAAAAGTTCGTTCTTCTGGAATTGATTTTTATAGTAATGATTATTTGGAATTAGCTAAAAATGAAATCTTACATCAGCAGATTTTAAATGAGTTTATAGTGCAACCATCTTTACTTTATGGTTCTACTGGAGCACGTTTGATTAGTGGGAATTCTGATTATCTAAGTGAAACGGAAGAGATGATTGTGAAAGAACATAAAGTAGAAGCTGTAACACTTTTTTCATCTGGATATAATGCTAATTTGGCACTTTTCTCTGCGCTTTTAACTCAACATGATATTGCTTTAGTTGATGAAAATATACATCCATCAATGCATGATGGGATTAAATTATCCAACGCAAAAAAGTTAAAGTTTAAACATAACGATTTAGATTATTTAGAGAAACTATTGCAAAGAGTAGAAGAGCATTGTTTTATCGCGGTAGAAAGTTTGTATTCGATGGATGGAGATTATGCTCCATTAAATGAACTGGTTGAATTATCCAATAAATACAATGCTGCATTAGTGGTAGATGAAGCTCATGATTTTGGTGTTTTGGGTTATGGATTGGGTCATCAATTGGGTTTACAATGCAAAGTATTTGCAACAGTTGTAACTTATGGAAAAGCGATGGGAATGAGCAGTGCCGAGATTTTAGCTAATAAGTTAGTGATTGATTATCTCATTAATTATGCTTCAACTTTTATTTACACCACAGCTATTGCTGATTTTCATGTGACAGGTTTACGTAAAGGTTATCAGTTTATCAAAGAAAATAAATCGCTTCAAGAGAGTTTAAAATATAATATATCACATTTTAGAAATAGTGGCTTCACGAGTTCTTCGAATAAAAATAGTCCAATTCAAATTCTAAAGTTTGAGTCAACAAACCAATTAACCAAAATCAAAAATCAATTGGAGTTGGTGGAAATAAACACTTTTGCGGTTTTCAACCTACAGTAGGAGAAGGAGAAGAGCGCTTAAGAATCTGTTTGCATGCTTTTAACACACAAGAAGAAATTAATCAATTAATGGAAAAGATAAAAGAAAATGTCTAAACAATTATTTGTTACAGGAATTGGGACAGGAGCTGGGAAAACGATTGTTTCAGCAATTTTAACTGAAGTTTTACAAGCTGATTATTGCAAACCAATACAATTGGGAGATTTAGATTCATCAGATAGTTTGTTGGCAAAATCGTTAACTTCTCTAGAACTGAAAATTCATCAAGAACGTTATTGTTTGCAAAAAGCCGCTTCGCTACATCAATCTGCAAAAGAAGAAGATATTGAAATCAATCTAAATGATTTTGAACTTCCCAAAACAACCAATTCTCTTATTGTTGAAGGAGCAGGCGGATTATTTGTTCCTATTAATGAAGAAGATTTTATGATTGATCTTATTCAGCAGTTTAATCTCCCAGTAGTCCGGATATTTCTATCATCATTATACCAAAACTCAATTCAATAAACTCAAGCGAAGTGAGAAATATAGCAAAAAACAATTAAGTATCAATTTAATATTTAAATACAATGAAAGTATCAAACGAAACACGCCATGATTGGACGAAAGAAGAAATCGAAAAAATCTATCATCAACCATTATTAGATTTAGTATATCATGCATCCAAAACACATCGAGAATGGCACAACGCAAGAGAAGTACAAGTATGCACCTTGTTATCTGTAAAAACAGGTGGTTGTCCCGAGGATTGCTCATATTGCGGACAAGCAGCGCGCTACCATACCGATATTAAAGTAGAAGCTTTGTTACCAACAGCAACAGTATTAGCACATGCAAAGAAAGCAAAAGAAGCTGGCTCATCACGTTTTTGCATGGCAGCTGCTTGGAGAGAAGTACGAAATAATCGAGATTTTGATCGAATAATCGAAATGGTGAAAGGTGTAAATGAGTTGGGATTAGAAGTGTGTTGTACATTAGGAATGTTGACAGAAGAGCAGGCAATTCGTTTGCAAGAAGCAGGTTTACACGCTTATAATCATAATTTAGATACTTCCGAAGCTTATTATGATGAGATTATTTCTACACGTAAATTTGATAATCGAGTCAATACGATACAAAATGTGCGAAAGGCTGGGATTACAGTTTGTTCGGGTGGAATTATTGGCTTAGGAGAAACGCATCAAGATCGAATTTCTATGCTATTAACTTTGGCAACAATGCTAAAACATCCAGAATCTGTACCTGTAAATGCTTTAGCAAGAGTAAAAGGAACACCTTTAGAAAATAATCCGAAAGTAGATATTTGGGATATGGTTCGTATGATTGCTACAGCTCGTATTGTGATGCCTTCTTCGGTTGTTCGGTTAAGTGCTGGTCGAATAGAAATGACGGAAGTTGAACAAGCTTGGTGTTTTATGGCTGGAGCGAATTCGATTTTTACAGGAGAGCGTGAAACTTTATTGGTGACGCCTAATCCTGGGGTAACAGAGGATATGAAAATGTTTGAAAATTTAGGTTTAGTACCAATGGTTAAACAAGAAACAACTCAGACATGTACACATTAAAAGAACGCGATCAGTTGGTGAATTGGCATCCTTATACGCAGATGAAAAAAGCCAATAATATTATTGCAATTGTAAGAGGAGAAGGAAGTTAAATTTACGATGAAAATAACAAACAATATATTAATGAGGTTTCATCGTGGTGGGTAACGCTGCATGGACATGCGCATCCGTATATTGCACAAAAAATGCACGAACAGCTAACAACTTTGGAACATGTTATTTTTGCAGGATTTACGCATCGACCTGCAATTGAATTGTCTGAACGTTTGTTGGCTCTTTTATCTCAAAATCAAAAGAAAGCATTTTATAGCGACAATGGATCAACAGCGATTGAGGTAGCACTAAAAATGTGTTTACAATATCATTTCAATAAAAAAGAAGATAGACCTGTGATTTTAGCGTTCAAAAATGCTTATCATGGCGATACTTTTGGCGCGATGTCGGTGAGTGGAAGAGGAATTTGGACAGAACCTTTTAGTGAAAAGCTTTTTGATGTGATATTTATTGATACGCCGAATGCAGAAAATATAGAAGCAATTAAAGCACAAATAAAAGAAGTTGCACCTAAAGTGGCGTGTTTTATTTACGAACCTTTGGTTCAAGGAGCTTCGGGGATGTTGATGCATGAGGCTGAATATTTAGATCAATTGATGAGGTGTTGTAGAACACATCATATTTTAATGATTCAAGACGAGATTTTTGTAGGATTTGGTTGTACAGGTAAATTATTTACAGCAAATCATTTGACAGAAGTTCCAGATATTATGTGTTTTTCGAAAGGTTTAACAGGTGGTACTTTGCCTTTGGGCGTTACAACTTGTACAGACGAAATTTACCAAGCCTTTTATGCAGATGATTTGAATAAGACGTTATTTCACGGGCATTCTTTTACCGCAAGTCCATTAGCGTGTACCGCTGCGTTAGCAAGTCTTGATTTGTTATTACAGACTTCTACACAACAGCAAATAGCAAATATTGTACATCAACATCAACATTTTGTTACGTCTATTCAAGATCATCCTAAAGTAAAAGTGATAAGACAATGAGGAACTATGTTGGCGTTGGAATGGAATAAAGACGAACAAATATCTTATTTTAGTGATATGTAAGAAAAGCTGTATTCTTTCTTTTTAGAGAAAGTTGTATTATTGCGTCCATTAGGAAATATCATCTATTTAGTTCCTCCTTATTGTATTTCGACTGATGATCTAAATTATATTTATGATACGATTCGTCAAGCTTTAGTCGAATTGGTTTAGAATTTCTTATAAATAGAAAAGTCCTTGTTTACATAAGGACTTTTTGGTTTATAAGAAATAATTATATGTTCAATTATTTTCTTTTTACATTAACAGCCATAAGACCTTTTTTTCCTTTTTCAATATCAAAAGTAACTTGATCATTTTCATTTACTTTGTCAATTAATCCAGAAACATGTACAAAAACATCTTCACCTCCTTTTGCGTTAGAGATAAAACCAAAACCTTTTGATTCGTTGAAGAATTTTACTGTTCCTTCTTGCATAGTTGTATATTTAATTAATTTATTTTTTTGATATTTGAATTGCTCTGAATCCTTTTTCAGACATTTCTTTTTTGAACTGCACTTGATCTCCTACTTTAAGTAATTCTTTTGATTCTTTGAAGTGGAAGAAGATTTTATCGTTAGAAGTTGGTACTTTAATAAAACCAAACCCTTTTGAATCGTTGTAGATATCAACCATACCTTCAATAAAAACATCTCTGTTATCAGATTCTAATCTTTTATTATTCAGCAAATCGGCTTCTTTGTCTTGTAAATGAGGTGGTACATCTGTAAAATTACCAAGTACATCAACATAGACAATCATATCTTCTAATGATTTTCCTTTGTTGTTATTCTCTTTTCTGTTCTCTCTTTTGTTTAATTTCTCTAATTTTTTTAAAGCTTTCTTTTTGCTATTTTCTTTTTTAGATGTAGAATCTGCCATAAATGTTTGTATAGATTTTTTATTATTAATACTCATAAAACCTAAGAAAACATGAATTAATTATCCAACAACATTTATATTATAATGAAGTAAAACTTACAAGTATACGTTTTAGAAAACAGAAGTTAAAATTATATTGACTAGGTCAATTAGTGAATTAAAAAAAGTAAAATAAAGAATACAATTGTAAACTATTAAGACAAAATATCTTCTTAAGTACGTTGCAAAGGTAATAAGTTTTAATGAATTAAATGGTATTAATTTCTACAGAATTCGATATGACAAAAAAGTTCTAACCTAAATGTGATTAGAAATTTGATCTTATTATGATTGATATCGTTAAAATTGATAAATAAATGTGTTGATATTCATACCTGCACCAACAGATGCAAATAATACAACATCGCCTTCATTTATTTGGTGATTTTCCAAATCATTATCCATAATCATTTTCAAAAGAATTGGAATTGTTGCCACACTACTATTGCCAAGTTTATGAATATTCATTGGCATAATATTTTTTGGCACATCCTGATCATATAAACTATAAAAGCGTTTTACAATTGCTTCGTCCATTTTTTCATTAGCTTGATGAATCACTATTTTACTGATATCGTCAATGTTATATGTACTATCATCAACACATTTTTTCATTGCTAACGGTACTCTGGATAAAGCAAATTCATAGATTTTTCGACCATACATTTTGATGTATTTGGTATTCGGACATTTTTCTGAATTATATGATTTTCCAAAGAACAGATAATCTTTTTCTTCGTTTGCATAAGAAGCAGATAAATGGGCTTGTATTCCTTTATTGTTTGTAGAAGCTTCTAGTATTACAGCTCCAGCGCCATCTGCATAAATCATCGTATCTCGGTCGTGTTCATCGACAACTCTCGAAAGCGTTTCCGCACCAATCACCAAACATCTTTTTGCTAATCCAGCTTTCATAAATGCATTGGCTTGTATAACACCTTCTACCCAGCCAGGACAACCAAAAATAACATCGTAAGCAACACAATAAGGATTCTGAATTTTCAATAAATTTTTTACTCTTGCAGCAAGACTTGGCACCATATCAGACTGAATCGTATCGTGTTTTACATCTCCAAAATTATGAGCGAATATAATATAATCAATAGTTTCTGCGTCGATGTTTGCATTTGTGATAGTCGCAGCAGCTGCCATATAGCCTAAGTCTGATGTTACTTGATCTTTTCTAGCATATCGACGTTCTTCTATTCCTGTTATTTGTTTTAATTTATGCGAAATTGTAGCATTATTTTGGTCTAAAATTTCTCCTTGTTCATTATAAAATTGATGCTCTTCAAAAAATTGATTTGAAATTGTTTCGGTTGGAATATATTTTCCTATTCCTATAAAGTGATTTGTCATAGTATTATAAATTGTAGCATTAAATCTACAATTGCTTACAATCTCCGAAAAACTTATTTAATAAATCGTATAAATTTATTTTTTTAACGTAAAAATTATGTACTATTAAAAATAAGGTGATAAAAAATAACAAATTTAAATTTTTATAGAGAATTAATTAATACAATTTTATTGAGAATGGATTTAAATAAATTTTTAATCTTCAGAATTTATTCAGATAGATTTTTGATAAAACTATTTCTCAAAATCTATTACAATGAAAAAAATAATCACACCTTTATTATTAGGTTCAATAGTTTTACTTTCTGTTTAAATCATGAGTTGCACAAATAAAACTGAATTTCAAGAAACAAATTCAAATTATGTTATCCTATTAATTTAAAAAAGTTCAATTAAATTTTCGATATGCCAATATCTTATCAATACGATTACCGTCTTTGTCTACAATTTCTAGTGTCAAATCTTCTACTTCTACTTTGTCACCGACATTTGGAATGGTTTCGTATTTATCTAAGAAAATTCCAGCAACGGTAACATATCTATTTTCGATGTCTTCGTCGATATCAATCTCAAAAAACTTCTCGAATTCATAGATCGAAAATTGTCCATCTATCAACCATGTACCATCTTCACGTTCTACGATTTCGTAATCTTCGTCTTGGTTCTCTGGTGTATCACCAACCAATTCGTCCAAAATATCATTTATTGTTACAATTCCAGCCGTCGTACCATATTCGTCTAAAATAATGGCGAAATGTGCTTGCGAATTCTGTAACATTTCCAACAAAGGATAACTAAACGAATTTTCATTGACAAAAATAGGTTTGTGTATAAATTTTTTCAGGCTAAAATCTTCCTTACTTACACCAAACATATCTTTTAGTTTCAAGATACCGACGATTTCATCCAAATTATTGTTCTTGGTAACGGGATATGCTGAGTATTTATTTTTCTTGACTTTTGCACGGGCTTTCTCATAATCATCCGAAATATCTAATGAAGCAATTTCTGAACGATGCGTTGCTAACGTATTCACACGGCGATCTCCAAGCTCGAAAACACGTTCCAAGATTTCGTGTTCTTTTTCCTGAATTTCACCACCTTCTGTACTTTCTTTGATGATATTTTTAATTTCTTCTTCCGAAACAACTTCGCTGCTATCGTCTTTAATACCAAACAATTTTAAGAAAAAATTATTGGTAATTGTTAACAACCAAACGAATGGAGAAGTGATGATAGATAACCATTTCATCGGTTTCGAAACAATAGTAGAAACCATTTCAGGAAATTTCATTCCCAAACGTTTTGGTAATAATTCGCCAAATACAATCGAAAAATAAGTGATGATTACTACCATAATAATTGGAGAAAGTGTTTTGGCGTAAGGTGCAATGAAAGAAATAGATGTTAAAAATTCTGTTAAATCTGCAGTTAATTTATCACCCGAGAAAACCCCTAACAAGATACCAATAAGGGTAATTCCGATTTGTACGGTTGATAAAAATTTGTTCGGATTCTCAGCAAGTTCTAAAGCTGTTTTAGCACCAGAACTTCCTTTCTTCATTTGATTTTCTAATTTGAATTTTCTTGACGAAACAAGTGCCATTTCTGACATGGAAAAAATTCCGTTCAATAAAATCAATACGACTATTATAACAATCTCCACTTTTATTCTTTAATTTTGATAAAAATAAACCAAAATCTAATACTTACCATAATGTCTCAATTTAATATTATGAAATTTTCTTATTTAATTTTACTTGCTTTTATGCTAAATGCTGGTTGTGCTTTCGGTAGTAGCGATCAAACACCAGAAGAAACAGATACTATTTTACCTACTTTTACAACCGCTGAATTGATTGGTAAAGGAAATCCTACGATGGTGGGGAATGGGTATAAATTGTTGCCAGAAGTTGCAAAACAATTAGAATTAATGAAAGCTGATGCGCTAAAAGCAGGTTTTAAAATACAAGTGATTTCGAGCTATAGAAATTATACGTATCAAAACGGAATTTGGGAGCGCAAGTATAAAGCAAATCAAGCGAAGAAAATTGCAGCGAAAGAAAACATCGAAAAGATTATTGAATATTCTACCATTCCAGGAACTTCTCGTCACCATTGGGGAACTGATTTGGATATTATAGACGGAACGCGCGGAATACCAGCAGATCCGTTGAATGAGAAACATTTTAACGAAGGAGGATCAATGCATAAATTTAAACTTTGGTTAGATGAAAATGCATCTAAATATGGTTTTTATTTGGTGTACACGGATAATTCAGCGAGAAAAGGATTCAAATATGAACCGTGGCATTTTACGTATAAAGCGATTTCTGAACCGATGTTACAAGCTTATAAAAAGCTTGATATTAAAAAGGTTTTACAAGAAAATAAATTGTTAGGAAGCGAAAATTTTACAGATGATTTTATCGAAAAATATCGAAAAGAAAATATACTTGATATAAATCCTGTTATTAAATAGTTAAAGCTCCTTTTTGGAGCTTTTTTTGTGGTATCTTTAGATGAAAAATAAAACATTATACTTTCTGATGAGGTTAACATTTTTCATATCGTTGTTTTTGAGCATGAGTTTACTAACTTTTGCCAAACAATCTATTGTGAAAGATTTGGACGGCGATGGAAAGTTTGACAAGGTTTCGATTAATTTTGAAACGAATAAAATAGAGTTTTTACTTTCTGATACTGAATATAAAAAGCAGAGTAGTTTAGCTTTTAATGAATTGGATCGTAATACGAAGATTGAGAAAACAAAGAAAGGTTTTAAGATTATCAATAAAATAGGAGATGTTTTGTTTACATCTTATTTTCGATACAATCGTCAGACAAAAAAGATTGAATTATCTGCCATAAAACGTTCAATAGTTTCGGATGATTATTCGAAAGAAAATGGCGAATCAACTTTTATTACAGCTACAAAAGAGTTTATTGCGAAATGGAATAGTTTGGATAAATCATCAAATAAAGTGATTGCTTTACCAACGCTAAAAACTAAAATTGATTTGGATGTTATTTCTTTGAATGATTTTAATGATGCATTTCTGAATAAATTTAATCAACAAAGTTTGACTTTTTATAAAGCTGAAATCTCCAAGCAAAAATAATTATTGTTCCAAATCTATTGTTCTGAATGTTAGATTAATTCGTGGCGAATTTACTTTTTTAGTAGGAGGTAAGCGATGCAGCCAATAATCTTGTGTTTCATTTTTCATCACCAATAAACTACCACTTGCAAGATTTAAAGCAATTACTTCTTTGGTTTCTTTGTGTTTAAAACCAAATTTACGTTCAGCGCCGAAACTTAGCGAGGCAATTGCGCCATGACGTTTCAATTGTTTTTCACCATCACTGTGCCAAGCTATCCCTTCGGAACCATCGTGATATAAATTTACCAAACAAGAATTATAAGTTTCGCCAGTTTTTTCCTCAGCTAATTTTTTTAATTCAAGTAAAGCATCAGTCCATGGCAAAGCTGTTTTCATGATTTTGGAATAGGTATAAGCAAATGGAAAATCTCCATACCAAGCAATTTTTCGTTTAGTTTCAATCAATTTTCCAAATATTATTGCTTGATCGTTTTTCCATTCAATTTCATTTAATAATATAGAATAATAATGATGCGCTTTTTCATCGGTCATAATTTGCCCAAAATAATTTACAGTTCCATCTTTAGGAAGTAGATTTTCTTGTTCCTCAAATAAATCGTTAAAAAGGTTCATGGAACTAAGTTATGTTAAATTTTATTTGATTGATGATAAATAATTTGGAAATTATAAAATTATTTTTATTTTTATCAATGTTAAGTTTAAGTTAAAAAATAATAGAAATGAATGTTAGACACCCATTTTTTATTTATATATTTAGTTTAATTTTAGTTGTGATTGCTGGTTTTTACTAAGATTTTAGAATTTGAATCTGCAGATTTATTATTGAATACTACGTTTACAATTTCTGTAATCTCTTTAATTTATGTATTAATTCGTTTGAAAAAGTCAAGAAAAAAATATACGGATTTAGCGAATTAATACATAATATTAAAATAAAAAAGCAACGATTATTTCGTTGCTTTTTTTGTTAAATACTGTTCAAACTTCAATCCTTTTATATTATACGGATCAAATCCTTTGTATAAATCTTCTAATAATTGCATTACTTGAAAATAAGTAAATAATACTGAATATGAAGCTTGTTCTTGATATACAGGGATTTCTACTAAAAATAAAAATCGATCATACTTCGAAATCTGAACAGTATTCCCATCTCGATTAACCAAGCCTATATAACTTCCGTCATAATCCGGTAGGTTATGAAAAATCTCAATAGCTTGTGATAAACTACCTTCTAAAGGTAGCTCAGTTTCAACTTGTAAGTCGTCAGCGTAATTTTCAAAGAATATTTTCACAGTGCAAAAGTAAGAAATTTTAATCTATTTTAAGGAATTCCTTTTTTTTCGGTCTAGAATGATTAAATTAGCATTTCAAATTATGGAAAAAATGAGTTACGACATTATAGTTATTGGAAGTGGTCCTGGTGGATACGTAGCGGCAATTAGAGCAGCACAATTAGGTAAAAAAGTAGCAATCGTAGAAAAAGCAGAGTTAGGTGGTATTTGTCTTAACTGGGGATGTATTCCTACAAAAGCTTTATTAAAATCTGCACAAGTTTTCAAATACTTAAATCATGCAGAAGATTTTGGAATTAACTTACCTTCAGATATTTCGTTCGAATTTGGAAATGTAGTTTCTCGTAGTAGAGGAGTGGCAGATCGTATGAGTAAAGGTGTTCAATTCTTGATGAAGAAGAACAAAATTGAAGTAATTCAAGGTGAAGCAAAAGTTTTACCAGGAAAAAAAGTAAAAGTTACTGCAGCAGATGGTTCTGTTAGCGAATTATCTTCAGAAAATATAATTATTGCAACTGGTGCACGCTCTCGTGAATTACCTGCATTACCGCAAGATGGTAAAAAAGTAATTGGTTATCGTGGAGCATTAGCAATGGAAAAACAACCAAAATCTATGATTGTTGTAGGTTCTGGTGCGATTGGAGTTGAGTTTGCTCATTTCTACAATACATTAGGAACAGAAGTGACAATTGTAGAGTTTTTACCACGTATTGTAAATGTTGAAGATGAAGATATTTCGAAACAATTACAATTATCTCTTAAAAAATCTGGAATCAATATCTTAACAAATGCAGAAGTTACAGGAGTTGATACAACTGGAGATTTAGTAAAAGCAACGGTTAAAACGGCTAAAGGTGAAGAAATTATCGAAGCTGAAGTTGTTTTATCTGCTGTTGGTGTTGTTCCAAATACAGAAAATATAGGTCTTGAAGAAGTTGGTATTGCAACTGAAAGAGGTAAAATTGTTATCAATGATTTTTGTGAAACGTCTGTAAAAGGGTATTACGCAATTGGTGATGTTGTAAAAGGAGCAGATTTAGCACACTTAGCATCAGCACAAGGAATTTTATGTGTGGAGCATATTGCAGGTGAAAAAGTAGAACCTATTGATTACGGAAATATCCCAGGTTGTACATATTGTTCACCAGAAATTGCATCTGTTGGTTTGACAGAAGCAAAAGCAATTGAGGCAGGTTACGAAGTTAAAGTTGGTAAATTTCCATTCTCAGCAAATGGAAAAGCTGTTGCGAATGGTGCTGCTGATGGTTTTGTAAAAGTTGTTTTTGATGCGAAATATGGAGAATGGTTAGGTTGTCATATGATTGGTGATGGTGTTACGGAAATGATTGCAGAAGCAGTTGTTGCACGTAAATTAGAAACAACAGCACACGAGATTATGAAATCTGTACATGCTCACCCTACAATGGCAGAAGCTATAATGGAAGCTGTTGAAGATGCTTATGGACATGCAATTCACATCTAAAACGAAAAATAATAATATAAGTTAAAAAGCAGCTATAAAGCTGCTTTTTTTATTATTACTAAATTGTTAATTTATTATAGATTGAGATTAATTTACTTTTTTTAAGTACCTTTGCGTTAAAATAATTTAAAAATAATAAATATGAAAAAATTCTATTCTTTAGTAGCAGTTGCTGCATTATCTACCTTATCTTACGCTCAAGTTAACGCTATACCAGGAGCTGATTTTGAAGATTGGACTGAGTTTACAAGTGGAGTAAATTCATATGGTTTACAATCTTATGCTGTTCAAGGAGTTGGTAAAGGGGTAGATGGATCTAATTCTTTAAATATTACTACAAATACTAGTAAAAATGATTATGTTTTTACTTCAAGATTAGGAAATACTGTTTCTGCACAACCTAAAGAAATTACGTTTTGGGTGAAAGGGACAGCTGGAAAATCATTGTCATTGAATGTTTATAAGAGTGGATCGGGTTATTATGCGTATAATGTAGGAGATTTAACTTCGGATTTAAAAGTTGTTTCTTCTGAAAATAATCAATATGGTGGTTTAATTGATACAAATGGAAATTGGGTTAAAGTAACATTAGATTTAACGGATAAAACAGATTTAAATATTGCTGATATAGAGAAAGACTTTTTTTCTTTAAAAATAGGTAAAGATGTTGATTATGCTCTTGATATAGACAATATCCAATTATGGGATGTTAATATGAATGTTTATGATTTAACTTCAACGAAAGCAGTTTCTAATACTTTATGGACAAATACAGCTTCTTTTAATGTAAAAGAAAAATCGGTTGTAGAAGTTTACAACATGAACGGACAATTAGTAAAATCTTTTGAAGTGAAAGGAGTTCAAACAGTTGATGTGTCTTCTTTAGCAAAAGGAATTTACATTGTTAAAACAACTTCTAATGGGAAAACAGCTACTCAAAAAGTAGTTAAAAAATAAGAATTAATATTCTTCAATTAATAAAAAAGGGATTCAGTACTTCACTGAATCCCTTTTTATTTTATTCCTCTATTTTCTGAATTTTAAAACCTGCATCGGTTACAGCTTCCACAATTTCTTCTTCGTCCTCAGTCGTATTTACAGTTAATACCTTTCTTTCGTCAGTCGTATCGACCTTCCAGTTATTTTCTCCAACAGCTTCATCTAAAAAAGGTTTCACAGATTTGATACAACTATCACAATTTATATTTGTTTTGAATTTCATTTCGTTCATAATTTTACAATTTAAATTCAAATTTATAAAGATTTCATAAGATTAAAAAAATGTTCAAGTAATATTTGATTTCGAAATTTAAATAAAAATCAATGAAGCGTAATCTTGATGTTGTTGTTATTTCGGATGTGCATTTAGGAACTTTTGGTTGCAAAGCACAAGAGCTGTTAGCTTATCTACAGTCAATCAATCCAAAAAAAATTATTCTCAATGGTGATATTGTGGATATTTGGAATTTTAAGAAAAGTTATTTCCCAGAAACGCATCTTCAAATTATTAGTTATTTGTTAAATCTTTCAGAACAAGGAATTCCAATCGTTTATATAACAGGAAATCATGACGAATTGTTACGTAAATTTACCACAATGCGTTTTGGAAATATTCTTTTAACGGATAAATATATGTTGAAACAAAATGATAAAGTCGCTTGGATTTTTCATGGAGATGTGTTTGATGCCTCAATTCAACATTCGAAATGGATTGCGAAATTAGGAGGTTGGGGTTATGATAAATTAATTCAGTTGAATTATTTTATCAATAAATGTTTAGAGTTTTTTGGAAGAGAGCGTTATTCGTTGTCTCAAAAGATTAAAAACTCAGTTAAAAAAGCAGTGAAGCATATCAATGATTTTGAACAAACTGCTGCCGAATTAGCTATCGAAAATGAATATGATTACGTGGTTTGTGGACATATTCATCAGCCACAATTGCGAAAAGTAAAAACGGATAAAGGAACTTGTGTGTATATGAATTCGGGCGATTGGATTGAAAATTTATCGGCTTTAGAATGTGTAGACGGAAATTGGTCAGTGTTTTATTTTGAAGAACACAAACATACTTTGATGCAAAATTTAGAAGAAATCGAGTTCAATTATTCATTGGATGAACTGATCGTTTCAATTCTCAATAAGAAGTAAATGAAAATTTTATATGCTTTACAAGGAACGGGAAATGGACACTTGGCTCGTGCGCAAAAAATGTTACCAATCCTAGAAGAATACGGAGATTTGGATGTTTTTGTAAGTGGCTCTAATTCACAATTACAACTCGATAGTTTTCAATTTAAACATCATAAAGGATTGTCATTATTTTATAATCAGCTAGGAAAAGTTTCGTATAAACGAATTTTTAAGGAGAATAGTTTTAAATCTTTTTGGAATGAAGTGAATCATTTTCCAATTGAAAAATATGATTTGATTATCAATGATTTTGAACCAATTACGGCACATGCAGCTCGAAAGAAAAAGATAAATATTATAGGTTTGAGTCATCAAGCTTCGCTTTTATTTGATGAAACGCCAAAAGTGAAAAATAAAACGTGCGAGACGATTTTAAAATATTATGCACCGACTTCTAAACATTACGGTTTTCATTTCGAAGAATATAATGATGCTATTTTTTTACCAATCATTCGAGATAAAATTAGAGCATTGCATCCAAAACAAAAAGATTACTATTTGGCGTATTTACCAAGTTTTCATCCAACCGAAATTATGGAGAAATTATCATTGATTAAAGACTCAAAATGGAAAGTTTTTTCACCTTTTGTGAAAGAGGTAATACGTCAATTTAATGTTGAAATTTATCCTATTGATGAACGTCTTTTTATAAAAGCGCTCGAAAACTGTAAAGGAGTTTTGTGCGGTGCTGGTTTCGAGTTGCCTGCCGAAAGTATTTATCTTAAAAAGAAGCTTTTTGTGATTCCGATCAAAGGTCAATACGAACAATTATGTAATTGCGAAGCTTTAAAAATGATTGGCGTTGATTATTCATATGATTTGAATGTCCAACAATTGCAATGTTGGGTGGATTCGAATAAAATTATTGAGAAAGATTTCCCAGATCAAACTGAAGAAATCATTCAGAAAGTAATTTTAGAAGCGTCTCATTAATTATTTTTCCAGAATGCTGGCGTAAATAAAATTAAGATTGTATAAAGCTCTAATCGTCCTAAAACCATTAAAAAACAACATAATAATTTTGCACTATCCGTTAAAGAATTCATTGAGGTACCCGGACCAAATTCGCCAATTCCCGGACCTACGTTTCCTAAAGTGGAAGCAGTTAATGTTAAAGAGGCCAAAATATCTTGGAAACTCATTGTTATACCATAATTCAAAAGCGCAAACAAAATAGAACTCACAATCCATGTAAACATAAACATGACAAAGAATGCCATGACGTGGAAAACGATAGATTGGTTCAGCGAACGATTATTGTAACGAACTGGAATAATTGCGTTTGGATGTAAAATACGTTTAAATTCGATCCAACTATTTTTTAATAATATGACGTGTCTAATAACTGTAATTCCTCCAGATGTAGAACCTGCCGAACCTCCGATAAAGAATAAAGAGAAGAAAATAAGTGTGGTTACAGTTAACCAACTTGTGTAATCTTCCATTGCCAAAGCGGTTGTAGATGCGATAGATACAACGTGAAATAATGAGCTTCTAAATGAATGTTCGAAATTGAACCATGAATAGGTTTCGACGGAATAAGTAGGGTAAATATTGAAAAATAATACGACAAAAACAATAAATGTAACGACAGCAAGTAAACCAACCCACCAACGGAATTCTTCATTTTTCCATACTTTTTTGAATTGTCCTTTAATCAATAAATAAATTAAAGCGAAGTTTGTTCCGCCCAAAAACATCATCACGATTAATACATATTGAATAAAAACATTGTTATTCCAATACATCAAACCTTCATTTTTAGTGGAAAAACCTGCGGTTGCAATCACACTCATCGAATGATTTGCAGCATCAAATAAATTCATTCCACCAAAATAAAGTAATATCGCAAAAAAAGCAGTTAAGCCTAAGTAAACTAACCAAAGGTTTTTCGCTGTTTCTGTAATTCGAGGGTGAATTTTATCCGTGTAAATACCAGGTGCTTCTGCCATAAAAAGTTGTCGACCACCAATTCCAAGAAACGGTAAAATTGCAATCGTCAAAACGATAATCCCCATTCCACCAATCCAATTGGTTGTACTTCGCCAAAATAATATACTTTTTGGGAGACTTTCTACATCATCATAAATTGATGTCCCAGTCGCTGTATAACCAGAAACGGTTTCGTAAATAATGTTAACAAAACTAAAATTCTCATTGATGATATGATCGTTTGGTAGAAATATTAACGAGGTAACATAGGGTAAACACCCCGAAAGAATCAAGAAAAGCCATCCGACACAAACCACGATATAACCTTCGCGTTTGTTGATGTGTTTTCTTCTGTCACGCGTAAAATACATCATTGCAGCTCCCGACAATCCCACTAAACTCCCCGAAACTAAAAAAGGGTAGAGTAGATGATCATTAAAATAAATGCTGACACATGTTGCAATAAACATAAAGAGCGCATTTAATAGTAATAAAACACCCGAAAGATTCAGGATTACTTTGATGTTAAGTGATTTCATTATTTAAAATATTTGGTCACTTTTGGAATTAAATTCGCTTGACTAAAAACCACAACGTGATCTTTTGGTTCGATAATAAAATCTTTTGTTGGAATAAATCCATCATTTCTACGAACAATTCCAGCAATAATAGCACCTTCTTTAAACGGAAAATCGCTTACTTTTTTGAACGCGATTTCGGAATTTTCGTGAATACGAAATTCTAAAACTTCAGCATCTAAATCAGAAATTCCTGTTACATCCATCACAGAACCTTGTCGAATATAACGGAAAATACTATCTGCGGTTAAGAGTTTTTTATTTATAAAAGCGTTAATTCCAACTTCTTGACTAAGATGAATATAATCGATATTTTCGACCAAAGCAATTGTTTTTTTAACACCTTTTGATTTTGCTAAAAGACATGACATAATATTCGTTTCCGAACTTCCTGTCACAGCGATAAAAGCATCCGAATCAGAAATACCTTCTTCCAATAACAATTCTCCATCGCGACCATCACCATTGATAATCAAAATGTTATTTAAATCATCAGCTAAATCAAAAGCTTTGTTTCTGTTGATTTCTAATAGCTTAACGTTGTGCTTATTATCTTTCAAAAGTTTGGCAACTTTGACACCAATACTTCCTCCTCCCAAAACAATTACATTTTTGAAATATTCTTGTTTCTTTCCAAGGATTTTATAAACTTCTAAAATTCCAGCTTTTTTGACAATAAAATAAACGTGATCATCTATTCTAAATTCAGTTTCGGCTTCAGGAATAATGGTTTGATACTCGCCACGTTCGTTGCTACGAATTATTGCAATTGGGATCAAAAGATTGTCTTCGCCACCTTTCGTCGTCAAATACATGTCTTTGTACTGCTTATCCAAAATTTTACAATCCGCATCCAAAACAGTTCCAACCATAAAAAGCTGACCATTTGCAAACGGATGCATCGCATTGAAAGCAGATTGTTGAACCAGAGAATAAATTTCATCAGCCGCTAATTTCTCAGGGCTAATTAATGCATCAATTCCCATTCCTTGAACCCAAAATTGATTTTCTTTGTAAAGAAACTCAGGATTCGAAATTCGAGCTAATGTGCGTTTTGCCCCTAAATCTTTCGCAATCGAAGCACTTGTAAGGTTTGTGTTTTGAAGATGAGTGACCGATATAAAAATATCTGTATCATCAATTCCAACTTCTCGCAAAGCTTTGAAAGAAGTGATATCACCACGATAAGCCATTACATCTAATGAGTTTTCGATCATCAACAACTTGTCCTTGTCCATGTCCATGATGACGATGTCATTCATTTCATTAGAAAGTAATTTAGCCAAATGAAAACCAACTTCTCCAGCACCTCCGATTAATATTTTCATGAAAGAAATTTAGGATAAAACTATTTTGACGTTTCTTTTTGTCCCATTAGCATAAGGAACGATTTCAAGAATTCGTCTATATCACCGTTCATTACAGCATCCACATTACCTGTTTCAGTTCCTGTTCTGACGTCTTTTACCAATTTGTATGGATGCATCACATAATTACGAATTTGAGAACCCCATTCGATTTTCATCTTATTTGCCTCGATCTCATTACGTGCAGCCATTTTTTTCTCTAACTCAATCTTGTACAATTCAGATTTTAACATCTCCATTGCACGTTCGCGATTGGCTAACTGAGAACGTTCAACCTGACAAACAACCACAATTCCTGTAGGTTTGTGTGTTAACTGAACTTTCGTTTCAACCTTATTTACATTTTGCCCTCCAGCTCCTCCAGAACGAGACGTTTGTAATTCGATATCAGCAGGATTGATTTCAATCTCGATTGTATCATCCACAATTGGCGAAACATAAACCGAAACGAAACTTGTGTGACGCTTTGCATTACTATCAAAAGGCGAAATACGTACCAACCGATGTACACCATTTTCTCCTTTTAGATAACCGAAAGCAAATTCGCCATCCACTTCTAATGTTACCGTTTTTACACCCGCAACATCACCCGCTTGATAGTTTAATTCTTTTACTTTATATCCATGTTTTTCGGCCCACATCAAATACATACGCATCAACATAGAAGCCCAATCACAAGATTCTGTACCTCCAGCTCCCGCAGTAATTTGAAGAATTGCACCAAGATTATCTCCTTCTTCTGAAAGCATATTCTTGAATTCTATATCTTCTAAAAGTTTGGCAACAACATTATATTGTTCCATAACTTCTTCGTCACTTACCTCGCCTTCGCGGTTAAATTCTACTAAAACTTCGACATCATTTACTGCATTTGCAATCGTTTGGTATTCATCGATCCATTTCTTTTTACCACGTAAAACTTTCATAAAAGCTTCGGCTTCTTTCGGGTTGTTCCAAAATTCAGGTGAAGCAGCGTGTTCTTCTTCATTTTGAACTTCGATTTCTTTTTGTTCGATTTCCAAATATTCGTGCAAAGCTTGTGTACGTTTTTGGATGTCTTTTAGTAATTCGTTGTTAAACATAATTGCAAATGTATAAAAATAGGAGGTTAAGCATTAATCACTTTATCATCTTTTCCGTTCCAAGAAAGAATTTTATAAGTAAAACCTTCTTCTGTTTTAATTTCTTGGTCTTTCAGCATCAAAAAAGTATCGTCCCAATCGCCATCATCATAACTAATTACCCAGAATAATTGGTTGAACAACAAACCTTCCAAAATATACAAAAGTTCCTCCACAGAATCTACTTCGTAAGTTGTAAAAGGAAAAGAAGATTTGATCCAAATCTTATCATCATCCGAAGTCTGAATATAAAGATCTCCAAAAGTCGATTTGTATTCATTCTCGATATGAAATTCTAATAATTTGGTATCTTTCTTGTGAAGCCCTGTAAAATCTGGAATTGCTTCAATGATTTGATTGTATATTTTGATTGAAAAATCGTTCATCTTTCTAAAATTAGCTTGCAAAAATAAACGATATTATCTAATTCTGACACGATATTTATGTTCAATAAATCGAAAAAAGTTAAATAATTTGTATTCAAAATCATAACCATAGTCAATAGAAGGATCTAAATCTATACTTACTGCATACAAATCTGGATTATATGTCATTGGTTGCATATGTCGTTGATTCCAAATCATTACATATTGGCGATTTTTTTGTTCGTAATATTCTTTTGAATAATGTTCTTTGGGTAATGCAGTTGTTTTTAAATAAATATCATATTGAGAATCAAATACTACAATATCATAATCACCATCTTCATTTGGTTCGAATTTTAATGAATTTTCATCTTTATTCGGAACTGAATTTTGTGTAGATTGATTGGTTGTACAAGCAAAGAATAGGAGAGAAACGCTGATAAATAAAAATAGCTTTTTCATAATCTTTAATTTAGTTAAATTTACTAAAAAATAACGATATGTACACGATTTTGCATAATTCGCGTTGCGGTAAAAGTAGAGATGCGATGAAAATTTTAGAAGAATTTGGAAAAGATTTTGTAGTAAGAGAATATTTGAAAGAACCTTTAACGAAGAATGAATTGAAGGAAATTTTGACTAAACTAAATTTAAAACCGATTGATATTGTGCGTACAAATGAGGAAGATTGGAAAGCAAATTTTAAAGGAAAAGAACTTTCTGATGATGAAGTTTTGAATGCTTTGGTTGAATATCCAAAATTGATTCAACGTCCGATTGTAACAGATGAAAAAAATGGAGTAGTAGGTCGTCCAAAAGAATTAGTAGAAGATTTTATTAAATAAAATTGGTTTGATAATTGTTAGTATTTATAAAACTAAACATAAAAAGCTATGAAAATTTTAGAAGCATTAACAAAAAATCACACAGAGAAAGGAACTAAAATAGGTCTTTTAACAACTGCAGCTACAACAGGCGTAACCGTTGCTAAATTTCTAGGAAAAAGGTCTATTTATGGAATAATTGGAGGGATTGCTGTGACATTGGTAGCAGAGTATATCCGAAAAAAATACGAGAAGAAAGTTGAAGCAGAGAATGAAACTGTTATAGAGAATAAATAAAGAAAGCCACTCAATTTGAGTGGCTTTTCTACTTATTTTGAATAGATAAATTATTTATCTAAAACTTCCATATCAAAATATAAAGTTGCGTTTGGTGGAACAACACCTCCAGCACCTCTTGAACCATATCCTAATTCTGCAGGGATAATTAAGAAAACTTTAGAACCTCTGTTGAACATTGTTAATGCTTCCATCCAACCTTGGATTAATCCTGTTACACCAACTGTTGCGTCTAATGGTTGATTGCGATCGTAAGATGAATCTAATTTTTCACCATCGTTTAAGCGTAAAGTATAATGTACTTGGATTGGATCTCCTTGAATTGGTTTTGCTCCATTTCCTTCTTCTAAAATAACGTATTTTAAACCAGATGGAGTAGACAATGCTTTCGCTTCTAATTCCTTTTGACGAGCAATTTCTGCGTCTTTTTCTGCTTTTGCTTTCGCTTCAGCTTCAGCTTGTTTTTTTGCGTGATTAGCTTTTGCAGCTTCAAATGCTTCAGCTCCGTTGTATTTAGCATATTTATCACCTTTACGAGCGATTTCTACTTTCTCAATTACAACTGGAACAACTGGTTTATCACTTGGCGTTTTTTCTACATTTGCAATAGAATCAACTACGTCTAAACCTTCTACAACTTGTCCGAAAATAGTGTGACGTCCGTCTAACCATGGTGTAGGAACTTCTGTGATGAAGAATTGAGAACCGTTTGTAGCTGGTCCTGAATTTGCCATAGATAAAACACCTTTTTTGTCGTGTTTTAAAGTTGGTTCAAACTCATCTTCGAAATCGTAACCAGGTCCACCTGTACCAATACCATCTGGATCACCACCTTGAATCATGAAATCTTTGATCACACGGTGAAAAATGATTCCATCATAAAAAGGAACTCCTTTTGCTTTTGCTTTATTTTCTTTTGTACCTTCTGCTAATCCAACAAAGTTAGCAACCGTCATTGGCGCTTCTTCTTCGTATAATTTGATTGTCATTGCACCATGATTTGTTGTCATTTTTGCATACAATCCGTCTTCTAAACTTTTAAATTCTTCTTTACTCATCGATTTTGGAATTTTAACGCCACAACTAACAAGGGTAGTGATGACAGTTAAGATTAATAATATTTTTCTCATTTTAACTTGACAGTCTTTGTGTTTATTAGTGTTTTTTAATTTTTAAGACTTTTACATCCATAATAATAGGCGAGTCTGGCGCAATTTTTTGCGTATCGCCATAACCTCCATAAGCTAAAAACGAAGGTAACAATAATTTAGCAGTTTCACCTTCAGGAATTAATTGTAAACCAGCTTGTAAACCTCTCACAATATCAGCTTTTCCTAAAATTATTTTCTGAACTTTATTATCGTGAAACGAATATAAAATGTTGTTTTCGAGATCAGTTACTTGGTATTCAAATTCGATATAATCTCCATTATTAGCTGTTTGAGCTGTTCGTTGACCACTGTTCGAAATCCAAAATCCCGAACTCGTTTTAACAAATTTTAGGTCAGATGTTTTCATATAATCATCAAACCATTGCAATTCTTCTTGATGCAATAATTTTCCGCGCTCTTGCGAACGTTTCATAAAATCATCATTAGAATATGAAACGGGATATTGTATCACTTTTTGATCACAACTCATTAACGCAAAAACAGCGAAAGTGAATAAAATAACTTTTTTCATTAGATAACGATACTAGCTAATTTTTCTTGATATTCTGGTAAAAGTGATTGGAAATAAGCAATTGTTTCTTCCATATTCATATCCGAACGACCTCCAGCCGCATTCATATGACCACCGCCATTAAAATGTTTACGAGAGAATTCATTCACATCAAAATCACCTTTAGAACGTAACGAAATTTTAATGAAATTATGATGTGTGTCTTCAATAAAAATTACAGAAAAGATAAAATTCTCTACACTCAAACCATAATTTACAAAACCTTCTGTATCTCCTTTCTGAAAACCATTTGCTAACAAATCTTCACGTTTTAAAAACATGAAAGCTGTACGATGTTCTGGTAAAAAAGTTAGATTATTTAGGGTTAAGGATAACAATTTTAAACGTCCTTGCGTTTGCGAATCGTTTACATAAGAAGTCACTTTGTCAACTTCTACACCTTTATCAATCAATTCTGCTACAATTCTGTGCGTATCTGCCGATGTATTACGAAAACGGAATCCACCTGTATCGGTCATTATCCCAGTATAAATACATTCAGCAATACCTTTGTCAATTTTATCCAAATCATTCATCGTATCGATAAAATTATAAACCATTTGACAAGTCGCAGGCATTTCGATATCCGAATACATAAAATCAAATGTATCTGGTTCGCGGTGATGATCGATTAATATTTTTGGTGCTTTTGAACGTTCAACCCAGTTTCCTAAGTCGTCAATTCGTTTTACGGTATTAAAATCTAAGATAAAAATCAACTCAGCTTGATGTATAATTGCTTCGGCAACTTTTGGTCGGTAATCTGCAATTACAATATCTTTTGCTGAAGGCATCCATTTTAGGAACTTCGGAAAATCATTAGGAGATACAATATTACATATATGTCCCAATTTGTTCAAATAATGATACATCGCCAATGTAGAACCTATCGCATCTCCATCAGGATTTTTGTGCGGTAGAATTGCAATTTTCTTTGGTGTTGATTTTAAAAGAACTTTTAGCTCTTCGAAATTTGTCATTTGCATAGTTGCAAAGATAAACAAACAACTTAAAAAGTGGAAGTGCGAAGTGAAATAAAAAATCCTATTCGAGTTGAATAGGATTTTTGAATTTTTGAGTTAAGAAATGATTTACAAATCTCTTTTTTTAATAATCAATAAAGATAAACCTAAAAATAAAATGATGTAAAAAACATTGATTCCAAAATATTCCCATTGAATAGAATCTGGAACAAATAATTTACTTTTCATCAAGGCTTGTTGTATATCTACTGATGGATAATCGATGATTTTTCCGTTTGAATTTAAAGGTAAATAATTTGATAATAGCTTTATTTCTTCAGGATTACTTGGTGGTTGTTTTCCAAATCGAACTAAAAATTCGATAGCTTTTACAACAGATTCTACGATGTTTAATACAATTAAAGATAAAATTGCAAAAGCACTTTTCTTTAATAAAAATGATAAAAACATGGCAAATACGATATAAGCGAAGATTTCAATAAAATATCCACCTAAAAACTCAATACCGTTCACGAAATCAAATTTTTCGCTAAAATAAGAGCCTAATCCAAAAACCAATACACCAACTAAAAAAGTTGAAATCAATGAAATAACAACATTCATTAAGACTTTTGAATTGATAAATTCTGTTTTAGATAAACCGTCTATTGTGTTTTGTTTGAATGTACCGAAAGAATATTCATTGGTAATATTATTAATAACAATAATGGCTAAAAAGAATTTTCCGAATGCAACTAACCATGTGATATTGTGCCAAATTACTGGGAACTCTAATGCACCAAGTTTAATGAAATCTATTTCAACTCCATTCATCATTGGTTTGAAATTAGGTAGTGTAATTCCCATTAAAAGAATCATCAAGAAATATAAAATGATGAAGATTCTCGTTCCTTTGTTGTAGAATAATTTGTTCCATTCTATGTTGAATAATCTGATCATGTTAATTTTGTTTTTGGATAAGTTGGAAAAATTGTTGCTCTAAAGATTCTTTGCGTTTTACTAAATGATTCACGACAATTCCTTGTTCATAAAGCATTTTGTTAATTTCTGCAGGTTCTTTTTCTTCTGCAAGCACAGCTAAAAGTTTGTTATTTTCTTTGGTTACTTTCGAAACAAAAGAGAAAGTTTTTAAGGTGTATTCTAAACTTTCCATATTTTGTGCAGCAACTTCAATACTTCCAAAACTCGAATTCATTTGGTCTACAGAACCGGCATACAACATTTTTCCTTGATTAAGCACCACTACATGCGAACATACTTTTTCAACCTCGTCTAATAAATGACTTGCCAAAATAATAGTTGTTCCTTGCTGTGCAATTTTAATAATCAACTCACGAATTTGAATAATTCCTTGTGGATCTAAACCATTGGTAGGTTCGTCTAAAATCAAAACTTCAGGATCATTTAATAAGGCTGCAGCAATTGCTAAACGTTGTTTCATTCCTAAAGAATATTGTTGAAATTTATCTTTTTTACGAGAAAGTAAGCCAACTAATTCAAGTTTTTCATCAATCTTCGCATAATTTGCTTCTTTGATATCGGCTACAATTTCAAGATTTTTTTGAGCTGATAAATAAGGATAAAATTTAGGACTTTCGATAATAGCACCAATTTTCTTCAACGAATCGTTGTCTGGTTCTTTTCCGAACCATTTCCAAGAGCCTGCTGTAGGGTTAATTACGTTAAGAATCATTCCTAATGTTGTCGATTTTCCACTTCCATTTGGTCCAAGTAGTCCATACACGTTTCCTTTCTCGACAGAAAAAGTAACGTCGTTGACAGCTGTAAAACTGCCAAATTTTTTAGTTAGTTGAGTTATTTCAAGAACTTTATTCATCGTAGTTGAATTTGTTTATCTTTATTGGTATAGTTTTTCGTTAATTTGTTACAATTTAGAATTAATTTAAATAATATGAAAACCATTTTATACACCTTATTTATAATTGTTTCGATACAGTTAAATGCGCAAGACAAAAAAGTTTATCAAATTTATAATAAGAACGAAAGAAAAACTGATTTTGGTAAAATGATCAAAGAATTATCGAAATATGATGTTGTTCTTTTTGGTGAACATCATAATAATGCGGTTAATCATTGGTTACAATTGCAGACAACAAAAGCGTTGTACGAAGTAAAAGGAAATCAGTTGATTCTTGGTGCGGAAATGTTTGAACGACATCAACAAAATCAATTAACAAATTATCTGAAAGGTACTATTTCGGACATTGAATTTCAGAAAAACACAAAACTTTGGAGTAATTATAAAACGGATTATAAGCCATTAGTAGATTTTGCGAAAGAGAAGAATTTAGATTTTATTGCAACAAATGTAACACGTCAATATGCATCCTATGTGTCAAAAAATGGTTTAGAATCGTTGGATACCATATCAACAAATGAAAAATTGCTTTTAGCGAGACTTCCAATTACGATAGATTATGAAGCACCTGGTTATCCGGAAATGATAAAAATGATGGGAGATCATGCTGGTATAAAAGCGAAACAATTTGTAGCGGCACAAGCATTAAAAGATGCAACGATGGCAGAATCTATTTTAAATAATTGGAACGAAAACGCTCTCTTTCTTCATTACAATGGAGATTATCATTCGAAAAATTATGGTGGAATTTATTGGTATTTGAAATTTTTTCGACCAAATCTGAAAATTGCAGTAATTGAAATTCTGGAAACAGCTGATTTAAATGAAAAATTATCAGTAATCAAATCCAAAAACGAAAATATTACTACAACAGAATTTATTATAGTTTTTCTTAAAGACTCACCAAAAAGCTATTAATTTTAATTGATCACAGCGTAGTTTATTGATTTTTTTTAATATTTTGCATCTTCTAAATTTGAAGTAAACAAATAAAAATACAATGGACAGAAGAAATTTTATTAAATCAACTGCAGCTGCTTCAACAGTCGCATTAGTATCACCTGACTCTTTGTTTGATTTTTCATCAAAAATCGATAAAGTGAGAGTAGGTTTAGTTGGTTGTGGAATGAGAGGACAGGTGCATTTGGATGAGCTGTTAAAAAGAAATGATGTAGAAGTTGTTGCAATTGCTGAACCAGACCAACGAATGATAGATCGTTGTAATAAGATTTTTGCAAAACATAATAAAAAGCCTGTAACGTATTTTAAAGGGTTAGATGGTTACAAAAAATTATATTCAGATAAAAAAATACATGCAGTAGTTATTTCTACGCCTTGGGAGTTTCATGAAGAACAAACCATTGCAGCGATGAATGCTGGTAAAATTGTTGGTTTAGAAGTTTGTGGAGCAATGAATTTACAAGAATGCTGGAATTATGTAGATACATACGAAAAAACTAAAGTCCCAGTATTTATGATGGAAAATGTATGTTACCGTCGTGATATTATGGCTGTAATGAACATGGCACGTAAAGGAATGTTTGGTCAAATTTTGCATGGACAAGGTGGATATCAACATGATTTGAGAAATGTATTATTTAATGACGGTGTCAAAGCCTATGGAGGTGGCGTTGAATTTGGAGAGAAAGGTTTCTCTGAAGCTGCTTGGCGTACCAATCATTATGTGAAACGCAATGGAGAATTATACCCGACACATGGATTAGGACCAATCGGAACAATGATGGATGTTAACCGTGGAAATAGAATTACACATATTACTTCAATGGCTTCTAAACAAGCGGGATTGACGGATTATATCGTTAAAAATGGCGGTGCCGATCATCCAAATGCGAAAGTTGAATTTAAATTAGGAGATATCGTTCAAACTATGTTAAAGTGTGAAAATGGAGAAACCATCTTATTAACACACGACACTTCTTTACAACGCCCATATAACTTAGGTTTCCGTCTACAAGGTACGGATGGTATTTGGCAAGATATCGGTTCGGGCGGATTTAGCCAAGGGTTTATTTATTTTGAAGATGAAATGAAACATTCACACAAGTGGGCAAGTTCAGAAGATCATTTAAAAACGTATGATCATCCGTACTGGAAAAAATATGAAGCTCAAGCTGAAGGTGCTGGACATGGTGGAATGGATTTCTTCTTAATGAATGATTTTATCGAGTGTATTAAAGCAAACAAAGAATTCCCATTCGATGTATACGATTTAGCAACTTGGTATGCAGTAACACCATTAAGTGAAAAATCTATCGAAGGAAATGGTGCTTCTCAAGAAATGCCAGACTTTACAAGAGGAAAATATAGAACAAGAAAACCAGTTTTTGGTACAGAAGATTATGGAATCTAAAACCTTATCATTAGTCATTTTAGCAGGTGGAATGGGAAGCCGCTACAAAGGACAAAAACAAATTAATCCAATTGGACCAAGTAAAGAGACGTTGATGGAATATTCAATTTTCGATGCTTTTTCTTGCGGAATAAAACATTTTGTATTCATTATTAATGATCAACTTGATGTTGAAACCAAAAAATATTTTCAAAATTTAATTGAAAAAAATGGAGGTTCAGCTGAGTTTGTTCTTCAAACGACATATACTTCTGTTCCGAGAGGAATTTACGATACAATAGAAAAACGTGAAAAACCTTGGGGAACAGGACATGCTTTAATGATTACAAAAAATCATTTAAACAATCCATTTATTGTGATTAATGCAGACGATTTTTATGGTCGTAAAGCATTTGAGAAAGCAAATGAATTGGTTCAAAACGAAAAAATTACAGCAAATACTTATGGTATGGTTGCGTACAAATTGGCCAATACGATTAGCGAAAATGGTTCTGTTTCTCGTGGAGTTTGTACTGTAACAAACGGTCATTTGGAGAATGTTGTAGAGCGTACAAATATCTATTCTAACGAAAATAAAGAAATTGTTTTCGAAGAAGATGATAACGTTTTACCATTGGACGGAGATACGGCTGTTTCGATGAATTTCTTCGTTTTACATCCTTCTATTTTTAGAAAATTAGAAGATAAATTTGAGGAATTTCTTCTCGAAAATGCTTCTCAATTGAAAGCAGAATTTTTCTTGCCAAAAGTTGTAAATGATATGATCAAAGAAGATCAATTGGAAGTGATTGTAGAAAAATCGGATGACAATTGGTTCGGAATGACTTATCCAGAAGACAGAGAAGTTGTAGTAAATTCTATTCAAAATTTAATCAATGATCAAAAATATCCAAATTCACTTTGGACATAAAATATAATGGAGAAAATATTAAAACATTATTTCGAAAATATAGATCAAGTTAGAATTAATCCAATCAGTTCTGGTTGGATTAATTCTACTTATGAAGTTGAGTACGAAGGAAAAAAATATATTTTACAAAAAATAAACACGCATGTTTTTCCTCAACCAGAAGTAATTTCGAATAATATTGACATCATTTCTGGTCATCTAAAAGCAAAGAGTTATGGTAATTCGATAATCGAAATTGTAAAAGATTTGCAAGGAAATTTATTAGCAAAAGAAGATGGAGAAATCTGGAGAATGACTTCTTTTATTCCAAATTCTATTTGTTTTGAGAAAGTAGAATCTGCGGAACAAGCATACGAAGCTGCGAAAACAATTAGTGAATTCCATTCGTATTTGTTAGATGTTAATGTTGATGAAATTCATCCTTCAATTGTCGGGTTTTTAGATTATCATAAACGTGTAAATGATTTTAAAAATGCATTGAAAAATGCGTCAACAGAGCGTATAGAAGAAACGAAAGAAGAAGTTGCTTATATTTTAGATAATCTGCATCAAGTTGAAAAATATTTAGAAATAGATTTCCCAAAACGTGTCGTTCATGCCGATGCGAAAATCAGTAATTTCTTATTTAATAATGATAATCATTCGCAAGCAATTGCTGTGATAGACTGGGATACAATAATGCCAGGAAATATTTTGTGCGATTTTGGAGATATGATTCGTACATACGCAAATCTGAAAGCAGAAGATGATCCTAATCCTGAAAAATTGTTTGAACCTGATTATTATAAAGCGGTTAAAAATGGGTTTTTAGAACATTTAAAATATGATTTACAACCAATAGAGATCGAAAATATGGATTTTGTTGCGTATATTGTGATTTATATTCAGGCGGTTAGATTTTTGGCAGATTATTTAGAAAACGATATTTATTATTCGATTTCTTATCCAAAACAAAATCTAAATCGTACGATTAATCAAATCAATTTATTAAAAGCATTAACAAAATTTCATGAAGAAAATTCGGTTCGAGAAATATAAACCTACAGATTTTAATAACTTTTTCAAGCTTGTTCAGGACGACGAAGTGATGAAATACATTTCTGGTAAAGGTCTGAACGAAGAGCAAGCAAATCACAAATTTACATCAATCTTAGAAAAAGGTAGCGCTAACGAAAACCTTGGTTTTTTTAAGGTTTATGACGAAAACGACACACTTTTAGGTGATTGTAAATTGGTGTATAACAAACACATCGAAAATTCACTTGAAATAGGTTATTTATTGAAAAAAGAATTTTGGAGAAAAGGTTTTGGATCAATGATTTGCAAACATTTATTAGCAGAATCAAAAGAAAAATTTCCTGATTTGCAAGTAATGGCTGTCATCGATCCTGATAATGTTGCTTCAAGAAAGTTGTTAGAAAAGTTTAATTTTGAATCGTATTGGAAAGGTATCGAAAATGATTTGCCTACAGAAAAATTGCTTTTAAAAGAGAAATGATACGAATAAAAGATGTCGCTTTGGCGATGGAAGAAGTAGCGCCTTTGGCGTATGCAGAGGATTTTGACAATGTTGGATTGCTTGTTGGTGATTACAATGATGAGGTAACAGGAATCTTGATAACGTTGGACACAACACCAGAAGTTGTAGAAGAAGCAATTGAGAAAAATTGTAATTTGATTGTGAGTTTTCACCCAATTATTTTTTCAGGTTTAAAGAAATTAAACGGAAAAAATTATGTTGAAAAAGCAGTGATGACGGCGATCAAAAATGGAATTAATATTTATGCAACGCATACGGCTTTAGATAATTCGAAAGTTGGTGTTAATTTCAAAATTTCTGAACAATTATCATTATTGAATACTAAAATTCTTATTCCAAAGTCTCAAACCATCAAACAATTGATAACTTATGTTCCAACAGAACATGCTGAGCAATTGAAATCTGCGTTGTATGAAGCGGGTGCAGGGAAAATTGGGAATTACGATTCGTGCGGTTTTGCGATAGAAGGCAAAGGAAATTTTCGACCAATTGATGGCGCAAATCCTTTTATTGGAGAAGTTGGTAAGCTGGAAACAGTAAACGAAACGCGAATAGAAGTTGTGGTTCCGCAACATTTGGAAGGTGATGTGATGAATGCTTTGTTCAAAAATCATCCGTACGAAGAAGTTGCATATTCTGTTATTTCGTTGAATAATCAAAACAATTATATTGGAATTGGAATGATTGGAGAGTTAGAAAATGAAATGGAAGAACTCGATTTTTTCAATTATCTAAAAACTCAAATGAATACACCCGTTATTCGTCATTCGAAATTATTAAACAAAAAAATAAAGAAGGTTGCTGTACTTGGAGGTTCTGGTGCATTTGGAATAAAAAATGCAATTTCGGTTGGAGCGGACATTTATATCACGGCAGATTTGAAATATCACGATTTTTTTACTGCTGAAAATAAGCTTGTTTTGGCAGATATTGGGCATTTTGAATCGGAACAGTTTACAAAAAACTTAATAACTTCGTATCTTAAAGAAAAATTTACTAATTTTGTGGTCTTTAATTCTGGAATTAATACCAATCCTGTTAATTATTGTTAACTATGTCTGAAACAAAAAATATTAAAGAACTAAGCGTAGAAGAAAAACTTCGCGCGTTATACGACTTGCAATTAATTGATTCACGTTTAGATGAAATCAGAAATACAAGAGGTGAATTACCTTTAGAAGTTGAAGATTTGAGCGACGATGTTGCACAATTAGAAACGAGAATCCAAAAAATAGTTGACGAAACTAAAGGTTTGGATGAAGAAATTAAATTGAAGAAAGAAGCAATCAAAAATGCTGAAGCTTTAATTAAAAAATACACGAAACAACAAGATAACGTACGTAACAATAGAGAATTTGATGCTTTAGCGAAAGAAGTAGAGTATCAAGGTTTGGAAATTGAGTTATCTGAGAAACGTATTCGTGAGTTTACAGTTAAAATTTCTCAAAAAAATGCACAAGTTGAAGAATTTAATGCAAAATTAAATTCAATGAAAGAGCATTTATCTCACAAACAAGCTGAGTTGGATACAATTGTAAAAGATACAGAAAAAGAAGAAAGTAATTTATTGAAATTATCTTCTGAATATTCTGCTAAAATCGAACAAAGATTATTAGACGCTTACACCCGTATCAGAAATTCTGTGAAAAATGGTTTAGCTGTTGTTCCTGTACAACGTGGAGCTTCTGCGGGATCTTTCTTTACAATTCCACCACAAAGACAAATGGATATCGCTCAACGTAAAAAAATTATCGCTGACGAACATTCAGGACGTATCTTAGTTGATTTGGAACTAGCTTTAGAAGAGCAAGAAATAATGGAAATCATTATCAAAGGATAATTTTCTGTTAAAAAATATTTTATTTAATATCAAAGTGTTACACGATTGTGTGACACTTTTTTTATGCTAAAACTAGTTGTTGTTATTTTTGAGCACGCTATTTGTATTACCGCAATAGTAATTAGTTTGAAAATTTAGAAATTATGAAAAAAATTATATTTTTAGCAATGTTGGCTGTCTCGTGTATTTCATTAATGTCTTGTGTGAATAATGATGATGGCTATTATGAACCTGAAATTGTAAATGTTGGACAAATCAATTATGATGGTGTATCATTTCCGCTTCGAAATGCAGTTGTTGCAGATATAAAAAAGGCTGATGGTGGATTTTATTATAGTGTAGAATTATCAACAAATCCAGTTCCTAAGAATGGTAAATTAAATGGAGCTTATTTGTATTTAGAAATTTTCCAAAGAGGTGATTTAAGTTTTAATGGAACTTACGTAACAGAAAATAACGATAGAGGATTGGATTATATCGAATATTACGAAGATCCTGTTATGCAAAATTATGTACCAGTTCTTAATTCTGGAACGTTTGCTTTGTTAGATACAGATTTTTCTTCTGGATCTATTAATCTAAAAAATTATTTTGACCCTTATAACAGAAGTTTATTATCTACAAATTTTGCATTGAGAGTTTCGAATGATAAAACATTGACTGGTGATTTTGATGGATTATTTGATTTTATCCAATTATACAGCAAATCTGCTAAAGATGCTGTAAGTGCAAAATCTGCATCAACAGAAAGAGTAAAAACAGGAGTGAGAACACCTTCGGCAAGAAAATAAAATTTCAATTTATAGATACAAAAAACTCCGCTAAATATTTAGCGGAGTTTTTTATTGATATACTTTTTTGATTAAGCTTCTACTTCTTTATCACGATTCTTTGGAAAACGACGATAACCTTTCAAATTAAATCTAAAATCTTTTTTCGTTGGACGAACAATAATACGTAATGATGAATCATTTGTAAAATAATTTTGAGCCCAATTAAAGAAAATTGCCAGTTTGTTGCGAACAGTCAAGATTAACATTAAGTGTAAGAACATCCATGTAAACCATGCCATACGCCCAGAGAAAGAGAATTTAGGTAAGTCAACAACAGCTTTATGTTTTCCTATTGTAGCCATAGATCCTGGATCTTGATATTCAAATAAAGTTAATTTATCTTCTGATAAACCTTGTCCAATTTTATTGAAATTTTTAGCTAAATTCATAGCTTGATCCCCAGCAACACGTGCTAATTGAGGATGTCCATGAGGATATTTAGGTGTTTCCATACAAGAAATGTCACCAATAGCATATATGTTATCAGTTCCAATAATTTTACTTGTACGATCTACCTTAAAACGGTTACCTCTTTGTAACTCTTCTTGAGACACAGCTCCTTCAGGAATATTTCCTGTAACACCAGCAGACCAAATTAAATTTTTTGTTTTGATTGTGCGTCCGTCAGCTAAGGAAATAGTTTTTCCATCATAATCTGTAACTCGTCCTTCTGTCCAAATATGTACTCCCATATTTGTCAAATATTCGTGAGACTTTTTATGAGCTAAATCAGACATAGGTCCTAATAAATTAGAACTTCCTTCAATCAAATAAATATTCAATTTAGAGAAATCTAAATCTGGATAATCTTTTGGTAGAATGTGTTTTTTCATGTGCGCAATTGCACCAGAAAGTTCTACTCCAGTTGGTCCACCACCAACAACAACAATGTTCAAAATTTCTTCTAATTCTTCTTCTGACTCAGCAGAATAAGCACTTTCAAAATTTGTTAACAATCTGTTTTTTAGCGTTAAAGCTTCGTTTGTGGATTTCATTGGGAATGATAATTCCTCAATTTGCTTATTACCAAAGAAATTTGTGGTACATCCCATGGCAATAACCAAATAATCGTAAGAAAAATCTCCGATTGTGGTTTCAACAATATTAGCTTCTTTTTTTATAGCTGTTACTTCAGCTAATCGTACGCTGACATTTTTACTTCCTTGAAATACTTTTCGTATAGGAAACGAAATATCACTAGCGTTTATTCCTGCTGTAGCAACTTGATAAAAAAGAGGTTGAAATTGATGATAGTTATAACGGTCAATAAGTGTAACAGAAAAGTGTGGGTTATTATTTAATTTACGGGCTAATTTAAGTCCGGCAAATCCAGCACCTAAAATGACAATCTTTTTCTTTTCCAAAATTCACTTTTTTGTAAAATTACGAACAAACTAAGAAACAATGAAAGATTTATTAAAAATTATTCTGAACCTTAGATATTTACTATGATATCGGATTGATTATTAGATTTTTTTAAATTTATGTTTTTTGTCAGTTTTAAATAAATTGTTAAAATTATTTGTGATTTCATGTATTTCTAAGCTTTTTTAATTTTGTTGAAAGATTAGAATTTAAACAATTTTTAAGCTGAATCGTTTTAAGAAATCAATCAAATTCACGAATTTTATTCCAAATTAATTAAGTCAAAAAACAAGTAATGAGCAAATTATTTGAATCAATCAATATAAATGAATCTATTTCATTAAAAAATAGAATTATCATGTCGCCAATGTGTCAATATTCTTCGGAAGATGGTTTTCCAAATGATTGGCATTTTCAACATTATGTTTCGCGTGCAGTTGGCAATGTTTCGGCGATTATACAAGAAGCTACCGCGGTTATTGCAGATGGTCGAATTTCGTATGGCGATTTAGGAATTTGGAAAGATGAACATATCGAAGTGTATCAAAAATTAACTTCCGAAATTAAAAAATACAATTGTGTTCCTGGAATTCAGTTAGCGCATGCAGGACGAAAAGCAAGTACAGAAAAGCCTTGGTTGGGACACCATCAAATAAAATCTGACGAAAAAAATGGTTGGAAAACGGTTTCGAGTTCTAGTTTACCTTTTAATGAATTGGATGAAACCCCACATGAATTATCAGTTTCAGAAATTGAAAATATTGTAAAAGAATGGGGAAAAGCTACAGAGCGTGCTATAAAATCTGGTTTTGAAATTTTAGAAATTCATGGCGCGCATGGTTATTTGGTTCATCAGTTTTTGTCACCTTTAATTAATAATAGAACAGATGAATATGGTGGAAGTTTCGAAAATAGAATTCGTTTTGTGTTGGAAATTGTTGCTGAAATGCAAAAATATATTACAACTCAATCGCTTTGGGTTCGTTTGTCAGCTTCGGATTGGGCAGAAAATGGTTGGAATTTAGAAGAAACAATCGAATTGTGTAAGATTTTAAAACAAAATGGAGTAGAAGTGATTGATGTTTCGTCTGGAGGAGGAGTGAGTCATCAAAAAATTGATGTCAAAAAAAATTATCAAGTTCCATTCGCAAATGAAATTAAAAATCAAGTTGAAATAATTACTGGAGCTGTTGGATTGATTTTTGAACCAAAACAAGCCGAAGAAATTCTTCAAAATGAAGAAGCAGATTTAATCTTTTTAGGAAGAGAATTATTACGCGATCCATATTTCGCATTACGTGCTGCAAAAGAGTTAGAAGAAGATATAAAGTGGTTGCCACAATATGAAAGAGCAAAAAATAATCATTACGCATAAATTATGTTAACATTAAAAAAAATCCATCATATTGCAATCATTTGTTCGGATTATCAAAAATCAAAACATTTTTATACAGAAATTTTAGGTTTCGAAATTGTGCAAGAAGTTTACCGAAAAGAACGTGATTCTTATAAATTAGATTTAGCTTTGCAAAATTATTACTGCATCGAATTATTTTCTTTTCCTAATCCACCAAAACGTGTTTCTCGACCAGAAGCTTCTGGATTGAGACATATTGCTTTTACTGTGGAAAATATAGAAAATGAAGTAGAAAAACTAACGCAGTTGAATGTAAAGGTAGAGCCAATTCGTGTGGATGAATACACGCAAAAGAAGTTTACTTTTTTTGTAGATCCCGACGGTTTGCCGATAGAATTATACGAAGAATAGAAGAATAAATGGTAAAAAAGAGTTTACTTGCCTTAGCAATGGGAGGTTTAGCCATCGGAATGACGGAATTTTCGATGATGGGAGTTTTAGAGGATTTTGCAAAAGATTTGAATATTTCAATTCCAACAGCAGGGAATTTTATATCAATGTATGCAATGGGCGTAATGGTTGGAGCTCCAACATTGATCATGGCTACAAGTAAATATTCGCCTAAAAAAGTATTAATCTTTTTTATGTTATTGTTTACCATTTTTAACTCACTTTTTGTTATCGCACCAAGTTACAATACCTTATTAATTGCTCGTTTTATGTCTGGTTTACCTCATGGAGCATTTTTCGGTGTAGGATCTGTTGTGGCTGCACAATTAGCAACAAAAGGAAAAGAAGCGCAAGCTATTTCGATTATGTTTGCTGGATTAACGTTTGCGAATTTAGTCGGAGTTCCATTAGGGACGAAATTAGGACAAGTTTTTTCGTGGCGATTAACGTTTGGGATTATTGCAAGTTTAGGATTAATCACGATGTTAGCGATTTCTCTTTGGGTTCCGAATCTTAAAAATACAAATAAAGGAAGTTTAGTAGAACAATTAAGTTTTTTCAAAAAATGGGAAGCTTGGGTATTAATTGTGATGATTTCTATCGGAACTTCAGGATTATTTGCGTGGATAAGTTACATTTCTCCGTTAATGACAAATGTGGCAGACTTACCTAAAACAAAAGTTCCAATCATTATGACTTTGATTGGTCTAGGAATGTTTGTCGGTAATTTTATAGGTGGAAAATTGGCAGATACCATGTCACCAAATAAAGCTGCAATCATCTCTTTTGCGTCGATGGCGGTTTGTTTAGTGATTGTTTATTTCACTTCTCATATACAAATAATGGCTTATATTATGTCGTTTATTACGGGATTAATTGCGTTTACAATAGGTTCGCCAATTCAAATGATGTTGATTAATAACGGAAAAGGATCAGAAACTTTAGCGGCTGCAGCTGGTCAAGCAAGTTTTAATATCGGAAATGCTTTAGGTGCATTTTTAGGAGGAATTCCGATTGCAATGGGATTAGGATTTAATTCGCAATTGTGGGTTGGTTTTATTATGGCTTCGGTCGGATCAATAATTGCAGCAATCTTTTTACAATTAAAATCGAAAAGAGTTTAAAAATATTACTTCAATCATAATCAAAGGATGTTCTACGGAGCATCCTTTTTTAGTTTATATTTGTAACAAATTAAATTCAAAATGAATCATTACAAAGCTTTTATTATAGACGATGAACACTTTGCTCAACAAGGGTTAAAGAAAATTATTCAACATGCTTTGCCTGATTTTTTTGTTTCCATTGATACTGCGAATTCTGTAAAAGAAGGCGTTGAAAAAATTAAGGAAAATCAACCAGATATCGTTTTTTTGGATATTCAGATGCCAGAGGAATTTGGGTTTAAATTATTTGATTATTTTGATGATATTACGTTTGATGTCATTTTTACAACAGCTCATTCAGATTATATTTTAGAAGCCGTAAATCAATGGGGATGTTTAGGTTATTTGATGAAACCTATTTCAATTTCTGACCTTAAAGTATTATTGAATCGTTTTGTAGAACGTCAAAATCAAACACAAAAAACGAAAGAGATTATCAATATTGCAGATGATTTTGAAGATGAGGTAGAAACAGATAATCTGAAAGATGTTTTCAAAAATGAACATGGAATTATTTTTATTCCATCTATAACAGAGGTTTTGGTACTGAAAATTGAAGATATTATTTACTGCAAAGCGGATGATAGTTATTGTACAATTTTTACTGAAAAAGATGTGTACATGGTAACTAAAACGCTAAAAGAAGTAGAAAATTTGATTGATCAAACCAATTTTTTCCGTGTAAATAGATCATACTTAGTCAATATTAATTTTGCTAAAAAATTTGATAAACGAAACAATTTATTGATTCTTAATTGTCATCCAAAAGACGGCGAATCAAATCTGCCTGTGACTTCATTGGGGTATAAAATTTTATCGAATGTGGTTGCGTAACTTCATTTTTTTACTTCTTTTATTTCTTTGCTCTCATCAACTTTCTGCGCAATATGTTTTGACAAAACAATATACGTACGAAAATGGTTTGCCTGCCAATGAGATTTTGAGTGTCTATAAAGATTCTCGAAAAATTTTATGGGTTGGAACTCGTTTTGGCGTGTTTGTGAAAGACATGGATAATTTCAAAATGATGAAACGCTTCGAGAAAGTACAATACAATAATGTTTGGACAATAATAGAAGATAGAGAGCATAATGTTTGGTTTGGAAGTTATGGAGAAGGAATATTGAAATTTACAGGTCAACGTTTTGAACAAATTAATACAGCGAAAGGGTTGGTTTCGGATCGCGTTCGAAATTTATTTTATTTAGATGATTTAATATATGTTGCAGCGCAAGGAGGCGTTTCGATTATTGATACAAAATCAAAGAAAATTTACAATCCTTCTTTCGAAAAAAATAACAATATTGTGTTCGAAGCGGTGTCTTTTTTCGAATATCAAAATAAAGTTTATGTTGCAACAATCGATCATGGTGTTTATGAAGTTCATCGTGATAAGTTGAAGTTGGTCAATCCTTTCAATCGAATTAATTATAGTTTTTTGTATAATAATGATTTGTATTTGTCATCGTCTAAAGGTCTTAATGTTATTCCGATAAACGATTTTTTGAATAAAAAATTGAATTTTAAAACGTATGATTTTCCAGTTTTTAGAAATCACAACATTTCAGATAAACGTCATTCTTTTTTATTAGCAGGTTACGAAACGGGAGCAGGAAATGGGATGGTTGCGGAGTTAAAGAATAATAAAATAACAGATCAAACAGAGAATTTTAAAATTACTTCGGATTATCCTTATCGAGTTTTTAGTAGTAAAACGAATGATTTAATTTATGTTGGAAGCGCTGATAAAGGGCTTTTTGAAGTTCATTTTAATCATTTTTTAGATTTTTCTACGATTGATAATAAAAAAGTCATTGAAATTTTAAAAGTTGAAAATACACAATATTTTTTAACGTCAGAAGGTCTTTATTTTCAGGAGAACAACGTATTTAATAAACAGATAAAGAGAGATGCTTTTTATCAATATATGCTTCGAAATAAGTCAAAATTCAAAGATTTTTTAAGTCAATCAAATAAAGATTTTTATGAAATTGATTTTGATTTGAAAGAAAAAAATCTTCGTTTTTATAAAATGATTATTCGTTATAATTCGTTCATTATAGCAACTAATCTGGGACTTTTCGAGTTAGATTTTAATGGAGAATTCAAAGATTATTTACCTAATCGAACAAGTCAATTTACATATTTTAATAATCAATTTATTCAGACAAATCCTTTTGGAGGAATTTTGGTTTTTGATGATTTGAATAATCTAAAATATCATTCATATTCAGCTGCACAAGCCAATGTTCCGAAAGATGTTGTTTCGATTTGTCAAAATAAAAAAGCTGTATTTTTTGGTTCTTCTTTGGATGGTTTATTCAAGTATGAAAATGGAAATTTTATTTCTTATTTGCAAAATAATCAGTTTAATGAATCTAAAATTAAAATGATAAAATGCGTTGGAGATAATCAGTTGTTGGTTGCAACAGAATTTGCAAAAGTCTATATTTTAGAGGTAAAAGGAGATGAATTAATCACAAAAAAAGTAATCAATATTCGTGAAATTGGCGGGGAAAATATCAGTTCAATTGACATTTTTGGGAACTCAATTCTGATTGGAACCAATCGTAATTTACTCGTTTTCAATAATAATAAAACATATATGATTGGCAATGAACAAGGTTTTGTGAATAAGGATATACATTCGTCTATTTTTGACGGAAAAACGGCTACAATTGGTGTTGAAAATGGATATTATAAGTTAAATCTTGAGAATTTATTCAAGCAAAAAAATCAGTCGAAAGAGATTATTATTACAAGTTTTAAAATTAATGATGAATCTTTTGGGATAGATAAATTTATGTGGTTTGATTTGATTGATAAGGATCTGAATTTAAAGAATAATGAGAACAATATTACACTAAATTTTGCTGTGGTTGATGCTAATTTTGCTCAAAGTTATAAGTACAGATATCGTGTAAATCCTGATGAAAAGTGGAATGAGTATTTTTATAACCCATCTATTTATTTGCGGAATATACCATATGGTAAATATCGTGTTCAATTAGAAATAACGGATACAAGCAATGGACAAAAACAAATTATCGATTTGGTTTCGTTGGATGTTGACGAACCTTTTTACTTGAATATTTATTTTATTGTGTTGTCAGTCTTAACTTTAGGATTGATTATTTATCGTTATAATACAAATAAAATCAAGACGTTAAATGAATTTAATCAATTAAAAATTAGTCAATTAAATGAAAAAAACACTCAAGAAAATCAACGTTTGCAATTAGAGCGACAATTAACCGAAACGAAGTTAACAGCTTTACAATCGCAAATGAATCCACATTTTATTTTCAATGTGTTGAATTCTATTCAGTTTTATATTTTGGATAATGATATTGATAATGCGTTAAATTCATTGGGCCGTTTTTCTCACTTGATTCGTCAGATGTTAAATCTTTCAACAAAAGATGAAATTAGTTTGAAAGACGAAATTGATTTTTTGAAATTATATGTTGAAGTTGAGAATTTTAGATGGAAAAATAAAATAGAATTTGATGTTCAAATTGATAGTCAATTGGATATTTATCGCATCAAAATTCCTCCAATGTTGATTCAACCAATTATCGAAAATTCTTTTGTTCACGCATTTGATCAAAATCATTTACAACCGATTATCAAATTGATTATTCGTGTAAAAATTGATTATTTAGAAATAATCATTGAAGATAATGGAAAGGGAAATACAACACAAATTACGCAAAATAAAACTCACGATTCGAAAGCACTTAAGATAATTAATGAGCGTTTACAATTGCTTAATCGTAATATTGAAGAAAATATTTTTATAGATATTCATGTAAAAGGAACAAAAGTTCGAATGATTTTGAAAGTTGATTAAAATTTCACCTGAATAAATTCACAATTCACCTTGCTGAAACGTGAATTAACGAAATCTAAACTCTATTTTAATGTTAGATATTATTCAGTATATATATTTGTGGTATCGATTTCAAACTAAGTATTAAACTTTGATGCTTTGTTTTCTAAACCTATGAAGACACCATAAAAGTATCTTAAAAGTTACATTTTTCGACGTGTGAGTCAAAAAATTTTACAACAAGAAGCTACTGCAAAGTAGCTTTTTTTTATCTTTATCCCCATGAAAAATGTACAATTAGGAAATACAGATTTAGAGATAAAACCAATTTTTTTCGGAGGAAATGTTTTTGGTTGGACATTGAATGAAGAAGAATCTTTTCGAATTTTAGATGGATTTTTGGACAGAGGATTTAATGCGATAGACACTGCGAATAACTATTCGTATTGGGTGAAAGGTAATGTTGGAACAGAGTCTGAACGAATAATCGGAAATTGGTTAAAATCGAGAGGAGTGAGAGATAAAATCGTTTTGGCAACGAAAGTTGGTGGACGAAATATGATTCAAGATAAGCCAAATACTACAAAAGCTCATATCTTAAAAGAAGTAGAAGAATCACTTATCCGTTTACAAACAGATTATATTGACTTATATCAAACTCATTATGATGATGTAAATACACCTGTAGAAGAAACTTTATCCGCTTATAATCAATTCATAAAAGAAGGAAAAGTGAGATATATTGGTGCATCTAATTTTTCTTCGGAGCGATTGATTGAATCGTTGGATAAATCAGAACTTTATAATTTACCACAATATAAAACTTTACAGCCTGAATATAACTTGTATGATCGTCAGCATTTTGAAGAATTTTTGCAGCCTGTTGCAGAGAAATACAATTTAGCTGTTATTCCTTATTACAGCTTAGCGAGTGGATTTTTATCAGGTAAATATAAAACTGAAGAAGATTTACAACAAAGTTTACGAGGAGAAGGAATCAAAAAATATTTGAACGAAAGAGGATTCAAAATTTTGGACGCTTTACAAACAATTTCTACACAATACAATATTTCTTATTCGGCAGTTGCTTTGACTTGGTTAATGGATCAGAAAACAGTTGTAGCTCCTATTGCGAGTGCGACTAAGGAACAACATCTTGATGCTTTTGTAGAAGCTGTAAATGTGCAATTATCTCATGATGATATGAAACTTTTGACCGAAGCAAGCGAATATTAGAATGGAAAATTTACAAATGAAACCCAAATTAACTCCAATCATTTTATGGATAATGATTATTGGGAGTGGTTTGGTTGTGGCGAATAATTATTACAATCAGCCCTTATTGTCATTAATTGCAAAAGATTTTAATGTCTCTGAAAGTAAAGTTTCTAATATTGCGATGTTAACACAAATAGGTTATGCCTGTGGATTGTTATTTATTATTCCTTTAGGAGATTTATTGAAACGAAAACGAATGATTTTAATCGATTTTGTTTTTGTAATTGTAGCTCTTTTGGGAATGTATTTTGCACCATCCGTAAGTTGGCTTTTTCCATTAAGTTTTCTAATCGGTTTTACCTCAGTTATTCCGCAAGTTTTTGTGCCAATGGCATCTGAATTAGCAGAACCTCAAAACAAAGCGCAAGCTGTGGGAATGGTTATGAGTGGTTTGCTTGTTGGTATTCTACTTTCTCGCGTTTTTAGTGGCTTTATTGGAGAATATTTAGGATGGAGAGAAGTTTATTTGATAGGTGCAGTTTTAATGTTTGTATTATGGATTTTCATCTATATATTTTTACCAGAAATACAACCAAATTTCAAAGGAACTTATGGTAATTTGATGAAATCGATTGTAGATTTAGTAAAAACTCAACCTCAATTAAGATTAGCTTCTTTTCGTGGTGCAACTGGTTTCGCAGCATTTAGTGCATTTTGGACAACATTGGTTTTTCATTTAGAAGAAGCACCATTTTTTGTTGGAAGCGATGTCGCTGGAGCATTTGGTTTAATTGGTGCAGTAGGTGCTTTAGCAGCAGCTTTGGTTGGTAGAGTTTCGAAAGTTTTATCGACCTCCAAAATAATCTTTTATTCCATTCTCATTATGTTAATTTCTTGGGGATTTTTCTATGAGTTTGGTTATACATATTGGGGGTTAATTGTTGGCGTAATTTTGATCGATTTAGGTTTACAAGCAATGCACGTTTCTAATCAAAATATTATTTTTGGATTAGATGCCAAAGCAGGAAATCGAGTGAATACAGTTTATATGACGAGTTATTTTATTGGTGGATCTTTAGGAACATTTATTGCTGCAAATGCGTGGGATAAATTTCAATGGAATGGAGTGGTTGCTGTTGGCGTTTTTTTTACTTTAATTTGTTTGATATCTCATATTTTATTCAAAAAAAATAATAAGTGATGAAAGATTTTTCTTCTGAAATAACATATAAAACAGCGAGAAGTAGCGGTGCAGGAGGGCAAAATGTAAACAAGGTTGAAACAATGGTTTTAGCAAAATGGAACGTTGAAGATACCCAATTTTTTTCTGATGAAGAAAAAGCATTAATCACAGAAAAGCTAAAAAATAAGATTAATTCAGAAGGATTTTTACAAATCAATTCGCAAGAATCTCGCTCTCAATTGGACAATAAAGAATCTGCAACAAAGAAAATGTTAGAATTGGTCGAAAAAGCATTGATTATTCCAAAGTTTAGAAAAAAGACCAAACCTACGAAAGCTTCTCAACAAAAAAGATTGAATCAAAAGAAACAACAAGCTGAGAAAAAAGATGGTCGTAGGTTTAAATTTTAGAACAATTATATACGATCAACTAAAAAAATTAATATACTACATTGTATTGCTATAATCATTACTATTTTAAAAATAAAAGACTTTTTTCTTGTTTTATGACGATAAATCTGCATTGACATAAGAGAACCAATTGTTCCACCAATCAAAGTCACAAAACAAAGTGCTAATTCAGATACACGTCTTTTACCAATAATTGAGTTTTTTTTATCTATTTTAAATAAAAAAAAAGAGAGAACGTTGATAAGGAGTAGAGTAAAAAATAAATATTTATCCATTCAGTGTGTGATTAAGTAGTAAAAATACTTATAATTAAGTAGATAAAAAATATTTTTCCTAGAAATCTATGTTGTTTATCTTTGTACTTCAAAATCATAAGAAATCTTCAAAAAATAAATTGTAAAATTCTAATTATAAAATAATTATGCAAGATTTAAAAGGGAAAAATGCTTTAGTCACAGGAGGTAGTAGAGGTTTAGGAAAAGCTGTTGCCTTGGCATTGGCTAAAGAGGGTGTTAATGTAGCTGTGACAGGACGAAATACAAAAACATTAGAAGAAACTGTAGAAGAAATTAGAAGTTTTGGAGTAAAAGCTGATTACTCTATTTTTAATGTAGCCGAAAAAGTTGAAGTGAAAATGCAACTTGAACGATTAATAGAGAATTTTGGAGCGTTTGATATTTTGATTAATAATGCTGGTATTGCGGCTTTCGGAAGTTTTTTGGAAATGCCAGAAAATGATTGGGAAGAGATTGTGCGTACCAATTTATTTGGACCATATTATGTTTCTAAAGCTGTAATTCCTTCGATGGTAGAGTTAGGAAGTGGTGATATTATCAATGTTTCGTCAACGGCGGGATTAAAAGGAAACGCAGTAACTTCTGCTTATTCAGCATCAAAAGCGGGATTGATAGGTTTATCAGAATCATTAATGTTCGAATTAAGAAAGAAAAACATTCGTGTAACGACCTTAACTCCAAGTACAATTGCATCTGAAATGTCAAAAGATGTATTAAAAATCACTGACGGAAATCCAGAAAAAGTGCTTCAACCAGAAGATTTTGCTCAATTAATTGTCGATTTATTAAAATTAGATAAGCGCGCAATGTTGGCATCAGCATCTTTATGGTCTACAAATCCTTAAAAATTGATTAATCATATTTATAAAATCCAATTTCTAAATGAAATTGGATTTTTTTGAAAAAACATTTTTCAGAATCATTTCTTATATCAACTTTGAATTAAAAACACTTTTTAATATGAGCATAAATAATCAGTTAGAAAGTTTAAAGGAAATCAAATCAATGATATAACGCACCTCCAAAAACATAAGTATTAGTGGATGAATTAATGTTTGGGTTTAGGTAGTGGAAATGATTTCTGCATTTATAGCTTATGTTTTGATTCTACAAGACGAACTTCAAGTAAATTATAGAGGAATATAGACACCTCATTTAATGAAAAATTTAGAAATTAAATTATTCACTTTAAGAATTGTAACTTTAATGTTTGCCTGTTTGGAGGTTTCTTTTTTATGATCAGAAAATCGACAAAAGATGGCGTTAAATTTATAAATCCATTTACAAAACGAAAGATTACTATTTATAAAATTTCAAATGAGTTGAGATTTGATGATATCGATGATTAAAACATTCATAATATATAGAGTTTAAATTTTTGATAAATATAAAAATTGTTATTCAAATCTGTCGAATTTATAAATTGGCTGTGTGATTATCGAATAATTCTACTAAGTTTAAGGCTTCAAAATGCAATTGTAGTAATTTGCGAACCGTTTTTTAAAACAGAAAGAATTATTAAATATATGAAAAGTAAAAAGTTAACCAATGTATTAACGCTTGGATTTGCGTTGTTTGCGATGTTTTTTGGCGCAGGAAATCTTCTTTTACCTCCTTTGATTGGATTAGAAGTGGGCTCAAGTTATTTCGTCGCGATGATTGCATTTGGATTAACTGGTATTTTATTGCCATTTACTGGTATTTTATCTGTTGTTTTTTCAGGTGATAATTTTAATGATTTAGGACATCGTGTGAACAAACATTTGGCGGCTATTTTAGGTACAATTATTATGATTTGTATTGGACCGTTAATTGCGATTCCACGTACTGCAGCAACAACATTCGAAGTAGGATTAAAACCATTTTTTCCATCATTAGATCCGATGTGGGGCTCGTTACTATTTTTTACCGTAACACTTGTTTTAGCGATTCGTCCTTCTAAAGTGGTAGATGTTATTGGAAATTATTTAACTCCGGTATTATTGATTTTATTAACCTTATTAATTGGAATTGGAATTATATACCCAACCGCTGACTTTTTGCCTTCAGATTTAACAATGATGCAATCTTTTTCCAAAGGTTTTATAGAAGGTTATCAAACATTAGATGTTTTGGCTTCTGTTATTTTTGCAGGAATTATCATTGCTGCAGCGCGAGATAAAGGATATACAGATATCAAAAGTAAATCTCAAATTGTAATCGTTTCAGGTTTATTGTCTACGACGTGTTTATTGTTTGTTTATGGTGGATTGATTTATTTGGGAGCAACTTCTGGGATTACAAATCCAGAAATTTCTCGTGCCGAATTATTAATCGAAATTTCTCGAAATACATTAGGACAATACGGAGTAATTGCAATTGCGTTGTGTATGGCGTTTGCTTGTCTTACAACTTCAATTGCATTAACATCTGCGGTAGGTACATTTTTTGGACGTTTAACAAATGGAAAAGTAAGTTACACTGTTTTAGTGATTTTATGTACAGTAATATCGTTTGGTTTATCAATAAAAGGTGTAGACGAAATTATTAATTTTGCATATCCACCTTTGGCTTTCGTATATCCAATTACAATCACGTTAGTTATTTATATAGTGTTGTTTGGAAAAACAATTAAAAGTAAAACACCTTATATTTTTGCATTAATGGCGTCTACAATCATCGCAATTTTTGGTTTATTAAAATTGTTAGGAAAATTAGATGTATCGACAATAGAAAATCTGAATAAAATTCCATTTTTCGAATATGATTTAGGTTGGATTGCTCCATCGATTATTGGATTTGGATTTGGTTTATTGATTGATAGATTAAGAAAATAAAAAAATCCTCGGAAGAATTTTCCGAGGATTTTAACCAATCAAAACTACTATAAAAACACTAATTAGAATAATAATGTCTATTACTTATTCTTTTACAAATTTCTTAAAGTTTTGGGAATAAACTTCTTATTGATTACAGATTTACTTTATGTCTAGATAGAATTAATTTATAACTATTTATTAATCATAGATGTAGAGAATTTGAATGAATTGATTTAGGAAAAGTTTAAAAATTTTTGTAATTTAAAAAACGAATAGAAATAAATAATCCAATAAAAATGATCGAAAATTGTTCGCGTTGTAACGAAACAATGGAGTGTAAGGTAGATGATATTGCGAATTGTGCTTGTTCTACAATTCTTATAAAAGATGAAATAAAAGAGTTTTTGAAGAAAACGAATTACAAATGTTTGTGTAATTCTTGTATAGAAAAACTGAATTATTTTGTAGAATTAGATCAAGAGTATCCACATCCAACAATGTCTTCTGATTTTGTTCCTCATATACATTATTATATCGAAAATGGGTATTGGGTTTTTTCAGAATTTTTCCATTATCAGAAAGGAAAATGTTGCCAAAATGGTTGCAGACATTGTGCTTATGGTTATAAGAAATAAAAAATGGTTCAACTTGCATTGAACCACTAACCAACCTAAAAATACTATAAAAAAACTCTATTTGATTAAGGATATTCTTCTTCAGAAATTCAACTTCATTATCCTTAACAAATATGAATAAATTATTTATAGTACAAAGGTAGGTGAATTTCTTAATTTGATAAATAAATTAATATATATTTTTTTATACTCAAATAGATAGGATTTATATTAATGTTAAAAAAAATGTTAAATTTACCTATTTATGAATATTTGCTAAAAAATCAATACTATATTTCCGAATGTTGTAATTCTAAGAAAAATATTGCATTATTTTTTTTGAAATTTTTTCAGCAGTTGTTTTATCTCCAGTTTCTTCCAAAGTTGTTACATAATCGTCTAAGAAACTTTTGATTTCTTGTTGATTAGAACCTTCAAAATTAGCTAAATAATCTTCGAAATCGATATTTCCTAAAACACGATAAAAGTAAGTTTTGGCTTCATCATATTTTTTCATGCTCACTAACAAAGGTGCAATACTATGACTAATATAAAACTCGTTTACAGCAGCTTGTTCAGTATTTTCCTCTTTTTTGAAATGTGCAGAATTTAAGTAACTATTATAAGCTTCCACAGCTTTTTCATTTTCACCTAAAACCTCATAACAACGTGCTTTGAAGAATTTAATTTCGTAAAATTCGTCTTCATTCAGTTTATTGAAAAATGTAATACTGTCTTTGGGATTTGAATAAAATTTTCGGTATCCAATAATAAAATCTTCTACAAATTCTGTATCCGTTTGTTCTATCGCGAAATTCAATAAGTTTTGAGATTGTTCTTCTGTTAATTGTCCAATAAAAGCTTCCCAATAATTCACCAAAGTATTGAAATCATACGCCAAATCTTCCACAAAAATTTGTGCAGCAATTCGTAGAAATTTATCACCCAATTGATCGATTATTTCATGGTCTTCATCAGAAAAATCAGTTGAATTATACAATAGATTTTCGATAATTTCTGACGCCTTATCTTCTGAATAATCATTATTTAATTGTTTCAAAGCATTGCTAACATTGAATTCCATTTGTGTAAATTTTAAATTAAAAATCAACACAAAGGTAACTGATTTACTGCAAAAAAAGCTTGAGAATTTCAAAAGTTAATCGTCAATTCTAATGAGAATTTAATGAATAGTTTTTTTGAGAAAGTAGAATTTTAGTTATCTTGTGGTAGTTTTTATTAGTTTATTTAAAATAAACGTTTTATGTTACGAATGTATTCGATAGTACTAATTATATGTGGTTTTTGTTTTACAAAAGCTCAAAATTTGAATGTTGGCGCTCAGTTTCCGATTAATAAAATTGAAAATATCAATCAATCTTCAAACTTTAAAATTATTGTATTTACGCCAAGTTTATACAAAACGAATCCGTATGCGAGCATGATGACAACTTCGCTGAACTATTATTTTGTGAAGAATTTGGCATTTTCGTCTCAAAATCCACCAAAAATTGATGTGATTTATATTGTAAATGAAGATAATAAATGGAGTAAAGAACCGCAGCAAACGTTTGTTTTTAATGAAACAACCAATCAAAATAAGTTGGATGGAACGAAGGTAATTTATGATGAAGTTGGAAAAATTTACAATGCAATTGGGTTGAAACCTTTTAAGCAAAATTCAATTTCGAGTATGATTCCAACGTCAAATTCTAACAATGTTTTAGTAGAAAGTTCGATTCTTTTTCTAGTTGATCAAAACAATAAAATTTTGATGCGAGATAATGATTATCGTGCGCAAGGCGAACATCTGAAACCTTTGGAAAGATCGATTAAAAGAACGTTTAAAATCGATAACATAGAAGTAAATATCACACAAAATAAAACCTTGAAGGTTGGTGATAAAGCACCAGATTTTATTTTGAATGGACCGAATTATAAGACTAATTCGACAGATAAATTTTTGGATGATAAATCGACTTTTAAAGTTTTAACGTTTTATCCTGCGGCGTTTAGTGGACAAATTTTATCAGATTTTACGTCAATTGATACGAAAGCAGCAATGACTTGTGCTGCTCAAATTCAATTAATCGATCATAATCCATTGTTACAAAATGTAAAAAGTTACGCAGTTTCTAGTTCTACAAATCCGTTATTAGAATTATGGAAATCAGCTTTGCGAACAAATAATATTACGTATTTGAATGATGAGAATTATGCAATTTCGTTGATGTATAATTCTTATAATCGTTTAGGTTACAATAATAGAGCAACTTATGTGATTGATAAAAATGGAATTATTGTGTATGCAAATCCAGATTTGACGTTTGAAGATGAAGCAAAATTTCCAACTATTTTAGAAAAAATCATTCTGAATAGTAAATAAATTATGAATCAAATTGTGTAATATCTTCAAATTTAGCCTCAATCAAATTTTTTAAATCTTCGGGATTTAGAATAATTTGTAAACCTCTTTTTCCTGCACTGATACAAATCTGATCTTGTAAAACAGCCAGTTCTTCTATGTAAGTAGGAAATTGCTTTTTCATTCCGATAGGTGAGCAACCGCCACGAATATAACCTGTAACATTGAGTAAATCTTTCAACGGAAGCATTTCGCAGTTTTTATTACCAGAAATTTTCGCAAATTTTTTCATATTAAGATGTGTGTTCGCAGGAATTACGGCAACTAAAAATGGTTCTATATTTCCTTTCAAAACCAAAGTTTTATAAATTCCTTCCGGATTTACGTTCAATGAATTTGCAACATGCAAAGCATCAATATGTTCTTCATCAACTTCATATTCGCGCAATTCGTACGAAATATTGTGTGTGTTTAAAATTCGTACTGCATTTGTTTTAGCAGTTTTATTGCTCATTCTATAATAATTTACACAAAGTTATTACGAAAAACTTTTATAAAGGATTTTTCTATAGAATTATTGACTAGGATAATTTTTTGGACGAAAATTTCTATTCTCAAAACTATTCTTACCTTTGCACAACGAATGAAGTTTTTGCAACACATATTACGTTTACCATTTTTTAGCACTTATTATCGTACAATATTTGCTCGGGTAGACTATGTGTATACTTCGTATTAATTTTGTACGTCAAAAATTTAATCATAATCTACAAGCCCGAGCAGTTTTGCTCGGGCTTTTTTTATTTAAAAAAAATCATGGAAAATTTAAAAAGTTTAAAGGAAAATGTAGCTATTTTTTTACCAGAAAATGGATTAGAAGAAAAATTAAAATTAGCTGAAAAAGAAAATAGACCATTACGAATCAAATTAGGTTTTGATCCTACCGCACCAGATTTACATCTTGGTCACGCCGTTGTATTGAAGAAATTGAAAGAATTTCAAGATTTGGGACATCAAATAGTTATTTTGGTTGGGAGTTTTACAGCTCAGATTGGAGATCCAACAGGAAAAAATAAAAGTCGTCAACCGCTGAATGCAAAACAAGTTCAGAACAATGCGGAAACCTACATTAATCAATTGTCAAAAATTATTGATGTGGATAAGGCTGAAATTGTGTTTAATTCAGACTGGTTAGATCATTTACCTTTTACGGATGTTATTAAGTTGTTGTCAAAAGTTACGGTTGCACAACTGATGCATCGAAATGATTTTAATAAACGCTTCACCGAAAATACGCCGATTGCAATGCATGAGTTGGTTTACCCGATTTTACAAGCATACGATACTGTTCAGATAAGTGCTGATATCGAAATGGGAGGAACGGATCAATTATTTAATTGTACAATGGGACGACAATTGCAAGAAAGCAATGGAGAAGTTGCTCAGATTGTAATGTGTATGCCACTTTTGAGAGGAACCGATGGAAAAGAAAAGATGAGTAAATCGTTGAATAATATTATTGGTTTGACGGACGAACCAAATGAAATGTTTGGGAAAACGATGTCTATTCCAGATGATTTATTAGAAGAATATATTGCGTTGGCAACGGATTTTTCTATTGAAGAAAAAATGAATTTGAATGAGCGATTAAAAACAGATAATCCAATGTTAATTAAGAAATTAGTTGCAAAAAATATTATTATTCAATACCATTCTGTAAATGAAGCTGAACAAGCAGAAGAATTTTTTAACAATCAATTTCAGAAAAGAAATGATGAAAATAGAGTTTTCGAAGTTGTTAAAATTAGTTCTTTAAACTTTGAGAATGATAAAATCACATTATTAGATGTTTGTCATCAATTAAAGAAAGATTTGTCGAGAAATGCAATCAGACGTTTGATAGAAAGCGGTGCAGTACAAATTAATGGAGAGAAAAACATGGATGCTTTTGGTGATTTTTTATTAAAAACCGAAAATAAAATTAAAATAGGAAAAAGAGATTTCTTCGAGTTGAAGTAGATAATAAAATGAAAAAAAGCCTCTAAAATAGAGGCTTTGATTTATAATTCTTTTTTCATTTCGTATTGTTTGTCGTACAATTCTAATCCCATTGATTGAATAAAATCATTTGTAGAGATTTCTCTTTCGTCAACATTAATCATTTTAATTTCTTTGTTCTTCAAATCGCTGAAAAGAATGGAAGCTAAATAACGATTTCTATAATCGTGATGAACACCAAATTGATAAATACGTGTATTATTTTTGTTGATAATTTTATAAGCAACTAAAATTCCATCTTCATAAATTCCATTTATTTGACAATCTTCGATGATATTTTTTACACTTTGAATATCATTTTTCCAAGTAGGTTTTATGTCCCAAAAGTTTTCACTTGTAATCAAATCTAAATCACTAAATTCTACAATTTCATGTAACGGATTTACGACCAAAATAGGAATTCCTTTGTAACTATTTAAGGTTCTTGTTTTTTCAAAACCACAAGCTTCGTAAGCGTTAATTGCAAAATCATTTTTAGTATTTACCTCTAAAAATATGTTTTTCACTTGATGTTCTTTCAATTTGGGAAAACTAAAATCTAACATTTGTTGTGTTATTTTTTTTCCGCGATGTTCAGGAGAAACTCCTGTTCCACCAATATAGGCTGTTTTTACATCGTTATAATTTCGAATTCCGTAAAGTAAAAAGCCAATTAATTTTCCATCAATACTAGCACCTATAGAATAATCAAGATTGATATCTTCCATTTTTAATTTTCCCTGAAATTGTTCAGTCGAAAGGTTGATAGAAACGTAATAATTTTGATAAGAAAGATTATATAAAGATGATAATTCTTCCAAATCAACATAAGTTAATGAGTGTATTTTAATGTTTGTTTGCATAGCTGTAATTTGCAAAGCAAAAATAGCCCCAACATTTAAGATTTTTCTAAAAAAAAATCTTAAAAAATCTTAAAAAATTAAATTTTATTTGAACAATGTAATCCGATTTTGATAAAAATATAATTTATTTAATATGATTGACTGAATAATTCTACATTAAATTTAAAAATAGTGTAGAGGATAGCAAATATAATTAAGAAAAATTCTTTTTTTTATAATTTAACATAAGCTTATTGTTAATTATACTGAAGAAAATTCTGTAATCAATAAATTTGCATACATTTTTAAAACTAAAACTACGAGAGAAGTCTAACTTTCTCCTCATTTGTTGAAACAACTATTCTTCTCTCGATTTTTTAAAAAAATACTCCCTAAAGAAATCTAGTAAAGTGTATTTCGTACACTAATTAAATTGCCAAATTCTCAAAATTTCTTTCCAAAACTTATTTCAAAATATCTATTTCTCAAAAAATATTTAAACATATGATGAATTTAATAAAGCTTTGAAAAATTATTAAAAAATGATTAACGAACATTTGTTAGTTTTTTTCTTTTGATTATTTTAGTCGTTCAAATTATCACAAAAAAAATGAGTAAAAATTTAACAAAATTGGCTTGTCTAGCTATATTTTGCAGCTATAGCTATGTCTCTGCTCAACAGAAAACGACAGATAGTGTGGTTGTAGAAAAAGTAGAATTAATACAACCAAGAGAAAACAAAGACAAAGTTGATGTGCAGTTTTATGGATTTATCAGGAATGATATTTTTATGGATACGCGTCAAATGATTGGAGCAGGAGAGGCTTTGGTGCCGCTTTATCCAAAAGATCGTTTATCGGATGTAAACGGTGCTGATATCAATGCAGCTTCTAAATTTCACATGTTATCGATTGTTTCGAGAGCTGGTGTTAATTTGAAAGGTCCAGAATTACTTGGAGCTAAAACTTCTGGTATTTTAGAGGGAGAATTTTTTGGAGCAACAGAAGGAGGAATCAACGAGTTTCGTTTGCGTCACGCATATGTGATGTTGGATTGGGAGAAAACGCAATTAGGGATTGGACAATATTGGCATCCTTTCGTTGTGTTAGAAGCTTTGCCAAATGTTGCAAATTATGGAACTGGTGCGCCTGTTTATGCTTTAAATCGTAATCCTCAAGTTCGTTTAACGCATAAATTTACTGACAAATTTAAAGTTATTGCTGCTTTACATTCTCAAAGAGATTTTACTCCAAATACAGAGCCTTTCCGAAATAGTGGAATGCCAGCGGCTCATCTTCAATTTCAATATAAATCACAAGTTTTTACTGCCGGAATTGGTGCTCAATATGAAAACTTGAAGCCAAAATTATCTTCAGGAAATCCACCTGCTAAGTCTAATGAACGAGTTGAAAATGTTTCGTTTATGGCTTATTCAAAGTTAAATACAAAACCTTTACAAGTAACTTTTGCTGGATATTTGATGCAAGATGCGTCGTCTTTTGTACAACTTGGTGGAATTGTAGGTTATCAAACAAGTCCGACAGCTGTTGAAACATACAAACCGATGAATACACATAGTATGTGGATTGATTTGCAACAAAACTCAACAGGAAAATTTTCGTTCGGATTATTTGCAGGTTATGTTAGAAATAATGGTGTTAAAGATCCTGTAGAAGGAGCAATTGCATCAACATCTTATGGTGTAACGACAAATTGGGGCGCAATTTCGGCAACTCCAGGTACACGAACTGTAAATTATTTGTACAAAGTAGTTCCTCGTTTAGATCTTACCTTAAGCAAAGCCTTAAAATTTAGATTCGAATATGATCGTAGTACAGCACAATGGGCAGATGCGACGATAAAAGGTACGGGAACCGAAAACAAATATTTAGCAAATAACAATAGATTTCAACTTACCACATTATTTAACTTCTAATATCACACAAAAAACATGAGTACAAATACTTTAGATACTTCGCAAACAGTAGCGAAGAAGGATAATATTTTCCAAATTATTTTAGCATCATCTGTCGGAACCTTAATCGAATGGTACGATATGTTCTTGGCAATCATCTTAGCTAGTGTATTATCAACACAATTATTTCCTAACGATGGTTCGTCACATTTCTTAGAAACACTTGCAGTAGTGGTTTCATCATTTATGTTTCGTCCGATTGGTTCATTAATTTTTGGAAGTATTGGAGATCGTATTGGTAGAAAATATTCATTCTTAGTTTCTTTAATTATGATGGGAGCAGCTACATTCTTGATTGGTTGTATTCCAACTTTTGATAGTGTAGGTTGGTTTGCTCCTGTTTTATTATTGTTTTGCCGCATTATGCAAGGACTTGCAATTAGTGGAGAATATGCAGGTGCGGTAATTTATGTAGCAGAACATGCTCCAGCAGAGAAACGAGGATTTTATACAGGGTTTATTCAAGCAACTGTTCCAATTGGATTATTATTATGTTTAACAATTGTTTTCTTAACACAATCATTTTTATCAGAAGAGGCTTTTGCAAGTTTCGGATGGAGAATTCCATTCTTATTTAGTGGAATATTAGTGATTTTGAGTTACTTTATTCGTCAACGTTTACATGAAAGTCCAATTTTTGAACAACTAAAAAAAGAAGGAAAAACATCTAAAACTCCAATTAAAGATGCTTTTACAACTCCAGGAAATGTAAAGTTAATGTTAAAGGCTATTTTTGGAGGAAATGCTGCGCAAAGTACAATTATGCAAACAACATTATTCGTAACACTTTTCTTCTTGCAAAGAGCGGTTAATTTACCTTACGAAACAGTTTTAATTGTTGTTTTATGTTCTACATTATTTAGTTCATTTTTCTATCAATGGTTTGGTGCATTAAGCGATAAAATCGGGCGTAAACCAGTTATGTTAGGCGGAATGATTTGTAGTTTTATCTTAATTCCATTATCATTTTTCTTGTACATGAAATTAGGAAATCCAGAAGGATTGAAAGAAGTTCATGATATTTCGAATTTAGCAGTTTTCGGAATTGTTATTGTAAGTTTAATTACTTCAATTGCAGGAGCAGCAACTTACGGACCACTTGGCGCATTTATGTTAGAAATTTTCCCAACTAAAATCCGTTATACAAGTATGGGATTTGCACAAAATATGGGAAATGGATTTATTGGTGGAGCAACGACTTTTGTAACGGAATTAATCAAAAGTACGATTATCGTTACGGCTGCTATGTCGCCTTATATCGGATTAGCTTATCCATTGATATTAATCTTTATTGCGATTTTAGTGAATTACTTTACAATTCCAGAAACATACAAAACAGATTTAACAGAAGATAATTAAAATCAATAATAGACAAAATGTAAAAATCCTTCAAGCAATTCTTGGAGGATTTTTTTAGAGGAATTAAATTTCAATGCAAAAAAAATCCACTCAAACGAATGGATTTTTTTATTGTATCAGAAATATTATTTTTTCTTTTTTGTATCAACTGCTCCAGATAATTCAGATCCAGCTTTAAATTTAGCTACTGTTTTAGCAGCAATTTTAATTTCTTTTTTAGTTTGTGGGTTGATACCTGTTCTTGCAGCTCTCTCAGAAGTTGAGAAAGTACCGAATCCTACTAAAGCAACTTTGTCTCCTTTTGCTAAAGCTTTAGTTACATTTTCTGTAAATGAGTTTAAGGCTTTTTTAGCAGCTTCTTTAGAAATTCCAGCGTCAGCTGCAATCGCATCGATAAGTTCTGATTTGTTCATAGTTGTAACTTTTTAAATTAATTTATACACAAATATACTCTTTCCCTTTATTTGTGCAAGTTTCAACGCAAAAAATTTCAAGAAAAATGCAAAATTTTATGAAATCTGTGTCAAAAATCAGTAAATAAGTACTTATTTTACGAATAAGGTATCCTCGTTTTGATGTCCATTGATGAAATCTTTGGCTGTCATACGACGCTTTCCTTCCGGTTGAAGTTCTAAAATTTCGTAAACTCCTTGAGGTAGATTGATATAAAGGTTATTTTTTTGTAAAATTAATTGATAATCTTCTCCTTCAACAACAATATCCGTTTTTAGACCTGCATATATTTTTAACGATTTATAATTTTCGCCAGTTCCAAAAGTTGTCCACGCACATGGATAAGGAGAAAGTCCTCTAATCTTATTGTGAATAGTATTGATTGAATCGTTCCAATCTATTTTACAATCTTCCTTAAAGATTTTTGGAGCATGTTTTAATTCTGTTGTTTCATCTTGCGGATGAGGTTTTAATGAATCATTTTCTAAACCATCCAACGTTTTCACGACTAATTTCGCACCGATATGCATCAATTCGTCATGAATTTTTCCTACATTATCATTTTCTCCAATTTCTACTTTATCAGAAATTAAGATATTTCCAGTATCAATTTTTTCATCAATCAGGAAAGTTGTCACTCCGGTTTCAGTATCTCCGTTCATCACAGCCCAATTAATTGGTGCAGCTCCGCGATACTGAGGAAGAAGTGAACCGTGTAAATTGAATGTTCCTTTCGACGGAATTGACCAAACAACTTGTGGCAACATACGAAAAGCTACAACAACAAAAACATCAGCATTCCAGCTTTTTAATGTTTCGATAAAAGCTTCGTCTCGTAATTTTTCTGGTTGAGCCAAAGGCAAATTATGTTCAACTGCATATTTTTTGACATCAGAAATATTCATTTTTTGTCCTCTACCAGACGGTTTATCTGGAACAGTAACAACTCCAACTATTTCGTGATGACTATTTGTATTGATTTCATTCAAAGATGTCGCCGCAAATTCGGGCGTACCCATAAAGACTACTCGCATTTTTATTCTATTAGTTTATAAGAATTGAATCCAATTGGTTGAACTCGCATTTCGTCTATCAAATATTGCAATTCTTCGACGATTTTATCTTTTGGCGAATTTATGAATTTTGAAAGGATTTCGGCTTGCGTTTTTGTACCTTCTTTCAAATATTCAATTAAATCGGTTGAATTAAAGTTTTCATTTTGTTTTTTGGATTGACAAACATCGCATTTACCACAATTTTGATCAGATTTTTGATTAAAATATCCAAATAATAAACGTTCTCTACAAATTGTATTTTGTTCGGCATAATAAGCCATAGCTTGCAAACGTTTCCAATTATTCACTTGAATTGCTTCGAAATCTTTCCACAATTTATTTTTAAACGCATTAGAATCGCGCGGAACAAGAAATCTAAATCGCGCTAAAAATCGATCCGAATAATCAATAGAACCATTTTTTGCATATTCGTGTAAGCTATTCCTAATGTCGCCAATACTCATATGCAATTCAAACGCCATTTTACTTTCCGAAATTTCTCTATTATAAGTGTAAATTCCAGGGTAATGACGTTGTAAATAATCAAAAATTCGGTTTTCGTTCAAATTAATTGAATGTGGTGACGCCAAAATTTGAATGCTACTATTTTGTGAATAATTTTTTTGCTGAATGATTTCTTTCGTATTTAAAAACTCTAAAAATTGAAGAACCATTTTAAGATTTAAACCAAATTTTTCGGCAAATTTTGGAAGATCCAATTGATAATTCATTTCCGTTAATTCGCCTTCCGCTAATTGCAATTGACTAAACAAACAATTCCCAATTTTGATAAAATCTTGATGCGAAGGTAAATTCGCTTTGAAAATATTTTCTGCTTGAATTCGATCATCAGGATTGTACAAATAAATTCCATACGATTCCTGTTCATCACGTCCAGCGCGCCCAACTTCTTGGTAATACGCTTCTATTCCTTGAGGTAAATCGATATGAAAAACGGTACGAACATTTGGTTTGTCTATTCCCATTCCAAACGCATTTGTCGAAACCATAATTCGCGAATTACTCAACATCCAATCTTGCTGCTTTTGCTCTTTTTCGTCTTTGGTTAATTTGGCGTGAAAAAAATCGGCATCAAATCCATTTTGACTTAAAAAACTTGCAATCTCGTAGGTTAATTTTCGATTTCGAACAAAAATAATACTCGAACCAGGATATTTTTTTAAATAATAAATCAAATCATTTTTCTTGTCAGCAGAAAGAAAAACATTGTACGAAAGATTTTCTCTTTTTAAAGAAGATTTGAAAACTTCAGGATTATTTAGTTCTAATTTTTCAACAATTTCTTGCTGAATTTTTTCTGTTGCTGTTGCAGTCAAAGCTAAGATTGGAACTTTAGGAAGAATAGTTTTTAATCTTGAAATTCGATGATATGCAGGTCGAAAATCATGTCCCCATTCAGAAACGCAATGTGCTTCGTCAACAGCTAGCAAACTAATATTGATTTGTTTCAATCGCTCGACAAAAATTCTACTTTGCAAACGCTCTGGCGAAACATATAATAATTTGATTTTGTTGTTTTGACAATCATCTAAAATTTTTCCAATCGTATTTTGGTCAATTTCATTGGTAATATATGCCGTAGAAATTCCTTTGGATTGTAAATTCTGAACTTGATCTTTCATCAACGCAATAAGCGGCGAAATGACCAATGTTAATCCATCAAAAATAATCGCAGGAACTTGATAACAGATAGATTTTCCTCCACCAGTCGGCAAAATTGCCAACGTATCTTTCCCTTCCAAAACACTTGCGATGATTTCCTCTTGCGGCGTTTTGAAAGAAGGATAATTCCAATACTTAAAAAGAATTTCTTTTGGTGTCAAATTACAAAGCTTTGTTGTAAATTTAGGTAAAATCTGTGATTTATTAGAAGAATTAACTGATTATACCTTTTCTGTATTTTACAAAAAGTGGAATTTCATTCATTAAAAAATCCAAAAAGCCAACAAATTTGTTGACTTTTTGGTTTGAAATTTATTCTGTAATCCCTTCTAACATAAATAAGAAAGCATCTTCTTTTGCATCTTCTTTCAACGATTCGAATCGACCAGAAGCACCGCCGTGCCCTGTATCCATATTTGTATCTAAAAGTAGAATGTTATCATCTGTTTTTAAATCTCTTAATTTCGCCACCCATTTTGCAGGTTCCCAATATTGTACTTGAGAATCGTGTAAACCTGTCGAAACATAGAGGTTTGGATAGGCTTTTGCTTCCACATTATCGTAAGGCGAATACGATTTCATGTAATCGTAATATTCTTTTTCATTCGGATTTCCCCATTCATCATATTCCCCTGTTGTCAATGGAATAGAATCGTCTAACATTGTTGTGACAACGTCTACAAAAGGTACTTGCGCAATTACTCCATTGAATAACGTTGGTTCGTAATTAATCACAGCACCCATCAACAATCCTCCAGCAGAACCACCCATGGCATACAAGTGTTTTGATGAAGTGTAATTTTGTTGAATCAAATATTTTGCTGCATCAATATAATCAAAAAATGTATTTTTCTTTTCTAACATTTTTCCATCTTCATACCATTCGCGACCAAGATATTGACCACCACGAATATGCGCAATTGCATAGATAAAGCCTCTGTCCAAAAGACTTAATCGAACCGAACTAAAATAAGGCTCGATCGTGTAACCATATGAACCATAAGCGTAAAGTAGAAGAGGAGTTTCGGCAGAAAGAGGTGTATCTTTTCGACGAACCAATGAGATTGGAACCATTTCTCCATCACGCGCTTCTGCCCAAATACGTTCAGAAATATAATTTTCTTTATCAAAATCACCTATAATAACTTGTTCTTTTTTGATTTCGAATGTTTTATCATTCATGTTAAAATCAATCACAGAAGAAGGAGTTGTCAATGATGTATATCCGTAACGTAAAATGTCAGTATCAAAATCTGGATTTGTGCCGACATTTGCTGTATAGGTTTCTTCGTTAAATGGCAAATAATAATCAGTTGAATTATCCCACGCTTTAATATTCATCTGCAATAAACCATTTGTGCGCTCTTCGATAACCAAATAATTCTTGAAAATTTCGAAACCTTCAATCAATGTTTCTTCACGATGAGGAATCACATCAATCCAATTTTCTTGTTCTGTTTTTTCGACAGAAGTTTTCATTAATTTGAAGTTAAACGCATCATCTTTATTGGTTTGAATATAAAATGAATCACCAAAATGTTCGATTGAATATTCTAAATCACGTTCTCTTTTTTGAAAGATTTTAAACTCAGCATCTGGTTGATTAGAAGGAATATATCTAAACTCGTCAGAAACAGTACTTGAAGATCCAATAATGATGTAATCTCTAGATTTTGATTTGTAAACAAACGCATTAAACGTATCATCTACTTCTTCAAAAACTAAGACATCATCTTCTTGTTTTGTCCCTAATTTGTGTTTCCAAATTTGATAAGCTCGCAATGTTTCATCTTTTATTGTATAAAATAAAGTCTGATTATCAGCCGCCCAAACAGAACCTCCAGTTGTGTTTTCTATTTTATCAGAAAGAATTTCTCCAGTTGTTAAATCTTTGATCTGAATCGTATAAATTCTTCGCGAAACATTATCAACTCCAAAGGAAACCAATTGATTATTTGGTGCCATCGAAATTCCACCCAATTGATAGTACGAATGACCTTCAGCCATTGTGTTGACATCAAAAAGAATTTCATCTGGATTCTCTAAACTATCTTTACGACGTTTATGAATTGGATATTCTTTCCCTTTTTGATATTCCGTCAAATACCAATAACCATTCAATTTGTAAGGAACAGACGAATCATCTTCTTTGATTCGTGCTTTCATTTCCTCAAAAAGCTTGGTTTGTAAAGCTTCTGTTGGTTGTAGAATAGCTTTTGTATATTCGTTTTCTTGGTTCAAATAATCGATAACTTCAGAGTTTTCACGATCATTCAACCAATAATAATTATCGATGCGGATATCTCCGTGTTTTTCTAATTTTTGTTCTATTTTTTTCGCAATAGGTGCTTGCATTTTCTAAAATTTAAGGTGCAAATGTACTATAAAAACTTACTTTGAATAAGTTGTAGTTGACCAAGATTTATCACCTGTTTTATATTCGATGATGATATTATTTCCATTTAAATAACCAATTGTTTGATAATTTCCGTTTTGAGAAATCACTGTTACATGGAAAACATTTTGTTGAGTAGCTGGATAAAATTGTGCAATAACTTTTGAATTTTCTTGGTCGATTAATACAAATTCGTTGTTATTTGTACTTGCTGTCGTGTAATTTTTTCCGTTCGATTTGTAAACGTTTTTGTTTTCTACAGTTTTATTTGACACTTGCGTAACGACTTTATTCGTTGTTTCTTTAACGGTTGTAGTGGTTGTATTTTCTGTTTTAGTTACAGGTAAATCTTTCGCATTTTGTTTTCCAACCTGATTCATAGCAAATGTTAAGGCTTCTTGATAACCTTTTGTAAAATCTTTTTCTTTTGAAGAACCTTCATAAGTTGAAATCACATTATTATTACAGTCTGTAAACGTTACTTTTAATTTATTTTTAAAAGCAACAGAAGTATTTTCAATATTTGCTTTTGTCGCTAAACAAGGATTGATTTGCACATCTAACGGAATAGAATTTTCATTTATTACTTCATATTCTTTTTTTCTCAAAGCAGTTTTCAATCCTGTATTCAATTGATAATCTTCTTTTACGAAATCTTTAAAGAGTTGAGGAACTATAACATATTTATAATCAGCTACATTTTGTGCTTGTAATGACGATAAAGCAATAAGAAATAAACTTGATAATATAATTTTCATAGCAAGATTATTTAGCCGATAATTTAACTGCTTTCCAACTATTATTTTCAGAAACCTCGTACGAAATTGTATTTCCACTAATGTAACCTACTGAAAAATAATTCAAATTTCCTTTAGTAACAATTACTCTGTAAATTCCATTTTTTAGGGTCGGTTCAAATTTTGCAACAACTTGATTTCCGTTTTCGGACATCAACATAAAACCACCATTTTGCAGTTCTATTTTTTGATAAATAGTTGTTCCATCTGTCAACAAATTAGTAGCTGTAACATGAGTTCCTTTTGGTTCGGGCATATATGCAGCTGTTGTTTCTGTTTGGGCTTTTTCTAATTTCACCATTGGAACAGAAGCTTTCGCATTTTGAGATTTCAAAGGATTTAAAGCTAATTTTATTGCTTCTTGGTAACCTTTGTCATATTCTTTAATCTTAGAAGTACCTTCAAATTTTTGAATACTTTTATTAGAACAATCCGTAAAACTTATCTCTAATTTATTATTCAGAAAACTTTTAACTTTTAAAATATCAGCATTCAATGCTAAACAAGGATTTTGCACAACTTCTTGTGGCCAAGCAGATTTATCAGAAGGTAAAACTTCGTATTTTTTCTGCGTCAAAATATATCTTAATCGATTATTTAATTGATATTCATCTTTATCAAAACTAGAAAATTTTTCAGGAATATTGATGTACTTATAATCACTTGTTTCTTGTGCATTTATCGTAGAAAAACTACATAAAAGTATAGCAGCTATTAAATTTTTCATTTAAAAAGTTATTTGTATCAAATATAATAAAATAGAATTGTTTTAACCTAAATGTATTTGTTATGCTGAATTTTTCATTTCAAAATAGTTAATAAAATTGAATCATTTCAAATAATATTATTTTAAAGAAATGATTTATAGATCTGATTATAAATGATTAACTTTATTTAAATTAAAATCATAAAATTATGTCAAGTTTAAAAGATAAAGTTGCGATTGTAACTGGAGCTAGCTCTGGAATTGGGAAAGCTGTTGCTGAATTATATGCCAAAGAGGGTGCGAAAGTTGTGGTTTCAGATATTAATGAAGAAGGTGGAAATGAAGTAGTAGAAATTATCAAAAAGAATGGAGGAGAAGCGATATTTTTTAAAGCGAATACTTCTTCGCCAGAAGATAATGAAGCATTAGTAAATAAAACGCTTGAAGTTTATGGAAAACTTGATATAGCTTGTAACAATGCTGGAATTGGAGGTCCTGCTGAGTTGACTGAAAATTATCCACTAGATGGTTGGAAAAAAGTAATAGATATTAATTTTAATGGTGTTTTTTACGGATGTAAATATCAATTACAAGCAATGGAAAAGAATGGAGGAGGTTCTATTGTTAATATGGCTTCTATTCATGGTAATGTCGCTGCGCCAATGAGTTCGGCTTATACTTCTGCAAAGCATGGAGTTGTAGGTTTGACGAAAAATATTGGTGCAGAATATGGACCAAAAAATATACGATGTAATGCAGTTGGGCCAGGTTATATTATGACGCCTTTATTATCGAATAATTTGAGTCCAGATCATTTAGAATTGCTTGTTACAAAACATCCAATGGGTCGTTTAGGGCAGCCAGAAGAAGTTGCAGAATTAGTTTTATTCTTAAGTTCGGACAAAGCATCTTTTATGACAGGGGGTTATTACCTTGTTGATGGTGGATATACAGCAGTTTAAAATATTTTTGAGCGAATCTTTAAGATTAAATGGTTTTCTATAATTTAATCCTTAATTTTGCCTGAACGAAATACAAACAAACAATGAAATTTTTTATCGATACAGCTAACTTAGCTGACATTAAAGAAGCCCAAGATTTAGGAGTTTTAGATGGTGTAACAACAAATCCATCTTTAATGGCAAAAGAAGGAATTACAGGTCAAGAAAATATTTTGAATCACTATAAAGCAATTTGCGAATTAGTTGACGGAGATGTTTCTGCTGAGGTAATTTCTACTGATTTCGAAGGAATGGTAAAAGAAGGAGAAGCTTTAGCAGCTTTAAATCCTCAAATTGTAGTTAAAATTCCTATGACGAAAGATGGTGTAAAAGCGTGTAAATACTTTTCTACAAAAGGAATTAGAACAAACGTGACTTTAGTTTTCTCTGTAGGACAAGCATTATTAGCTGCAAAAGCTGGTGCAACTTACGTTTCTCCATTCATCGGACGTTTAGACGATATTTCCACAGATGGTTTAAACTTAATCGAAGAAATTCGTTTGGTTTATGATAACTATTTGTACGAAACTCAAATTTTAGCTGCTTCAGTTCGTAATACAATGCATATTGTTAATTGTGCAAAAATTGGTGCTGATGTTATGACAGGACCTTTATCATCAATCTTAGGATTGTTAAAACACCCATTAACAGATTCTGGATTAGCACAATTCTTAGCTGATTACGCTAAAGGAAATCAATAAATTGAATAGAATTTTCTATATATGAGTCGCTTAATTTTAAGCGACTTTTTTTATGAATTTATATTAATGAAAAGCTTTTAATTATCAAGTTGATAAAAATAGTGTTAATAAATAAAAAAAGATGTTTTATTATGAATAATATAAAATTATTAATTGTAAATTGATAAAAGTATTAGAAACTAAAATATTTTTTATTAGTATGTTAAAAACATTTATTTTATTATCAGTCACGCTTGGTATCCCTTTTTTATTAATCATGTTTCTTTATGGAAGCACATTTTTTAAGAAAAATATCAATAATGACTAATAATTTTTTCCATTTACTAAATTAAAAAATCCTTCACTTGTATGAGCGAAGGATTTTTTTATGATGGTTTGATTAATGATTATTTTATTACAACTCTTTTGTTGATTTCCATTTGTTTTCCAACAACTTTGATGATATAAATACCTGGGTTTTTGAAATTAACTTCAACTTCTTTTTGATTTGACGAATTTGAAACTTCATTAATTAATTGTCCATTGAAATTAAAAACAGAAACTTTCTGAATTGATTTCGAATTATTTTCAAATTTAACTTTAATCGAACGATTTGTTACATTGTAAACTGAAACATCATCACGCTTTTGATATTCGAAATCTCCAGTTCCTAAATTCGAACCCCAAATTTTTTCTGCATATTCTGGATGATCAATAAATGGGTTTCTATTTCCTTGGTATCTGTAGACTAAATTATTAATGTCTTTCTCACGATCAGAAACGGGGTCATTTAAGTGCCAAGTCATTAATATTTTCAAGAAAGTATCTGTGAAAACTTTATCTTTTGATCCATTGAACATCGCATATTTCCAATTCTGAATGCCATTTCCTTCGTATCGTGTTGCGAAATAAAAATAAGCACGAGCGATATCCCCTTTGAACTCATCAATTGGCTCGAAAACTGTACCAGAATATCCGTATGAATAACCAGAATTTAGATTATTCCCTAATTTCGAACCATTTAGTGAAGTGTATGTTGCGCTCCCAACAACACCATGAGGATAGTTACTTCTCATACCATTTACTTTACCATCTGTTGGCCATATATGTAAAGGATCTGAAACCATAGGCGAATTTTTACTAAAAACACTCTGAGGGATTAAGTGCTCTCTATTGTAACAATCTCCTTCATTCTTATAATTTCCACATTCTTTTTGACCAGGTGTAAAATTATATGGATCTTTAGTTGTAGCAATTTCAGAATAAATGTCTAAAATGGTATTATCTTTTTCATAATACTTATCTTGAAATCCATTATCAGAATCTGTTTGTCTATATAACCCTTTTAAAGCATCATAACTTTTTGTTGTATGACCTTTTATTATATTATACAGCTGAGTTTTTAATACGAAACCGCTACCAGTTGCATTGTTGTAATAATTAGCGGGTGCTTGAGCCAATAGGTTAGAACCTACTAAAATAATACTAAGGTGTAAAATTATTTTTTTCATATAGTATGAATTTAAAAAGAGAATTAAGATACGAAAAATATCTTAATTTTCTCATTATATTATTTAATAATTATTTATTGAATATATAAGCGTTTTTCAAAATTTTTAAATTGAAATTATTTAAATTTAGTTGTTCAATAAGTGGAAGCTTTTTATTATATAACAAAATTGTAGAAATCTGTTTCATATATTTTATCTTGAAAAGGTTACAAATGTATATATAAAAGACACATCTAAAATTAATAAATAGTTAAATTTAGTGCTTCTTTTACTTACTATAATTTTGATAAATCACCAATGAATCTTGAATTTGTTTATTTAATAATTTGTATAAGTCAGGTTGATTTAAAGAAACTCCAGCTATCGATTTCAATTTTTTCTGAAAATTCTTAGAACCTAACAAAAATTTTGCTCGATAAGAATCTTTACCCATGACTTTTTTGGCTTGCAAATCTTTAAAATCTTTTCTAATTTTTCGTGCATATAATTCAGACAAGTCAAATTCCAACTGCATTTCTTTTAAAATTTCTGTATGTTGCATAGATAGCCACGAATTACTTTCATCAAATTTATTGGTAACCCAAAGTTCAGGAAGTTCTCCTGTAGATTCTGCAATTTGCCAACCTAATTTTGAATCTAAAAATCCTTGAGGAACCTTTGTTTGAATAGGTTTCTTTTTGAAGTTTTCGTAATTAAGCTTCATATCTTTTTTCCATTCAATTACAGATTGAGCTTGAAGAGAATGATAACAGAAAAGAGTAATTATAAAAAAGAATATTGATTTATTCATCAGATAATCAGGGTGTTGATTTTAAATATTTTCTAACAAATCAAGTCTCATCCCATGAGAACCTTTTATCAAAATATTTTGAGTTTTGATTGGATTTTCTTTCAAACATTCTTCAAAGGCAACACGGTTTTCAAATTTTTGTACTTTTGGATTATTCGTAATTGTTTCACCAAAATTATGTCCTAGAATAAAAATTTGATCAAAATCTAAACTTTCAGCTAAATTTAAAATACGTTGATGCTCAGATTTTGATTCTTCTCCAAGCTCGAACATATCACCAATAATAACTGTTTTAGAACCTTCAAATTTTGCAAAATTATTTAATGAAGCTTCCATACTACTTGGGTTTGCGTTGTACGCATCCATCACAATTTTGTAATTTTCTTTATTGATAATTTGTGAACGATTATTTGATGGAAAATAATTTTCGATCCCTTGTTGAATAGTTTTAGCATCAATCCCGAAATGTTGTCCAATTGCAATTGCACATGAAATATTGCTAAAATTATAGTTTCCTGTTAAATGAGATTGAATTTTTAAATCTTGGTATTTAACCGCCAAATATTCAGTTTCATTTTCTATCAATTCGATTTGAACATCTGTATTATGTTGATCAGAAAATGTAATTCGATTAATATCTTCAGTTTTTTCAATTTGAATTGGATCATTAAAATTGACAAAAGCAGTTCTGTTATTTGCTCTCAAAAAATCATACAATTCAGATTTTCCTTTAATCACACCTTCAATTCCTCCGAAACCTTCTAAATGAGCTTTACCAAAATTGGTGATATACCCATAATCTGGTTGAGAAATAGAAGCTAATAACTCGATTTCTTTTTGATGATTCGCACCCATTTCTATCACGGCAATTTCTGTGTTTTCTGGAATAGAAAGAATTGTTAAAGGAACTCCGATGTGATTATTCAGATTTCCGAAAGTATAATGCGTTTTGAATTTCTCTTTTAAAACAGCTGAAATCAATTCTTTTGTCGTTGTTTTACCATTAGAACCAGTCAATCCAATAAATGGTATTTTAAGGTAATTACGATAAGTTCTCGCTAAATCTTGTAGAGTTTCTAAAGCATCATTAACCAAAAAAATATTTTTAGATGTATTTTCAAATTCTTTTTCGTCAACAATTGCCATTGCAGCTCCTTGATTGATCGCTTCTTGAGCGAAAGTATTTCCGTTGAAATTAGCTCCTTTTAAAGAAAAAAAGATACAATTTTGTGAGATGTTGCGTGTATCAGTCGTAACGATTTTCGATTTAAGAAATTGATCGAATATTTCTGCTGTTTTCATAGTGTAAAAATAAAAAATCTCGATGAAATTAATCACCGAGATTTAAAATATTTTGTAAAGGATTATTATCCTCTACGTTTACGTTTTGATTCGAAACTACCAGAATATTCTTGTGCTACACGGAAACCAATCCAGTTTGTTGCACTTGCTTGGTGTAAATAACGTCTTTGTCCTGGATCTATCCAGTAAATAGGGTCTTTCCAAGAACCACCTTTTACAACACGTGTTTCATCAGAGATATCAGAAGTACGTTTAGAAGAATCTTTTTCTAAGATTACTCGACCTTTTTCATCTACTCTAAATTTACGTTGAGGAGCGTTGTACATATCTTCTGTCGCTTTATCAGCAGATTTTCCTTGTTCAGTACGTGGTGATAAAGAAGAATTAGGGTCACCATCACGATAATTTGTTAAATCGTATTCTGTTTGTTTTTTGTAAGCACCTGGTAATCCTCTATAAACTAAACGTCCGTTGTCTAAAGTATCATATTCAACATTTGTTTCGTCATATTTTTCAAAACCACCTGCTCCGTTGTCAATTTTTGTTTTTAAAATATTTCCACGGTAGTAGTTGAAATCGTTTGCTTCTTCATCAATAATAGGACGATAAACATCAGAAACCCATTCAGCAACGTTTCCTAACATTCCGTAAAGCCCAAAATCATTTGAAGGATATTTACGAACATCACTTGTAATTGCTGAACCATCGTTACCAAATCCACCAATTCCAGAGTAATCTCCACGTCCTTGTTTGAAGTTGTCTAAATATTGACCTCTTTGAGCGCCTTTTGTAACTCTCAAATTATTTTGAGCAACATCTTTTCCTTTGTATTCGTTGTATTCACGATTTCCTGGTAAAGCTAATGCAGCATATTCCCACTCAGCTTCTGTAGGTAAACGGAAAGGTTGAACTTCGTCTGAACCAGTTGCACGATTGGCTTTTAAAATACGAGTATTTTGAGTTTTGATTTGATTCGCTTTCATAATTTTAGTCGAATCAATCGCTTCGTTTACATTTGTGTCACCTAACTTATATTGCTCAGCACTAAATGTTTTACTCCCATAATTATATTCCTCATTATTATATAAATCTTTTGATAAGATTCCTTTATTCATTAAAGATTTTTCAACAGCACGGTCTGTCAACCAATCACAATAGTTAACGGCCTGTAACCAAGAAATACCAACTACTGGATAATAGCTGAATTCTGGAGAAAATAAATAATTTTCTGTAGAGAAATCATCACGAGATAATTGATTATTAAAAACTGATTCATCTGGTAATGCTCCATTATAAATATCCTTGTATTGCGTGTCTTCTGGAGGGAAAACAACTTTCAACCAAGTTAAGTATTCTTTGTATTCGTAGTTTGTAACCTCAGTTTCACCAATGAAGAAAGATTTTACTTGCATACGAACTGGAGAATTATTCCAATCGTGTAACACGTCATCTTTCGTAATTCCCATCGTAAAAGATCCACCTTCGATGAAAACCATTCCAGGCCAAGCTTTGATGTTTTCTTTCTTTTTACCTGAAAAAAACCAACCTTTACTATCGTTTGGTTTCCATCCTGTACGACTTGTGAAATTTTTTGTTCCACCTCCTTTTTTCTTTCCTGAACTGCTTGCACAACCCATGAATACACTCATAGTAACAGCTGCAAGGGCAAGAGAAAAAATACGTCCTTTATTCATTTTCATAGAATATTTCTGGTTTTCGAAAATTAAATTTAATGCAAATAAAAGCATTTGACATTAATCTTACAACGAAAAAATGCTTTATTTCTTGTATCTAACGTAAGAATTATTTTTTTATTTTACGATTGAAAATATATTTGCCAAATTAGCGTTTAACAGACATGAAGAAATATTTTATTTTAGTCGCAACTTTGCTACAATTTCCTCAATTGTTTAGTCAAAATTATAAAATAAATTGGGAGAACAATCAAACAATTTCTTTGACGAATGGAAATAAAGTGAATGTTCCTTATTTTTCGAACCAAGATCATTATTCGTTGGGAGGTTATTTTCTTCCAGAATTTACGGTGGAATTAAACTCAATAAATAAGGAAGTTGAGTTAACGAACGTCCAATACAGAGAAGTTCAGAACGAATTAATTGATTTGGACACTTCTTCTATTTCGGATAAAATTAATTTTTCTTCTTATCAAATTATTGATAAAAATGGTCAACAAAAACTCATCGTTAAAGTTTTGCCATTTATCAAACAAAATAATAAATTTCTACGAATAGAATCTTTTTCGATTATTCCAAAACAGGTTTCTTCTCAACGAAAAACAGTTGCTCGTTTGACTGATAATTCGACAACAAGTGTTTTGAAAACGGGTGATTGGTACAAAATAAAAGTTTCGAAAGATGGAGTTTTTAAATTAGATAAAAATTTCTTTACGAAGAACGGAATTCCAACTAACTTCAATCCAAAATCCTTAAAAATTTATGGAAATGGTGAAGGTCGCTTAATGGAAAATTTGACTATAAATAGAAAAGGCGCCTTGAATGAAATTCCAATTAAATTTGTGGGAGGTGATGATGGAAATTTTGACAACAATGACTATGTGTTGTTTTATGCAAAAGGCCCGCATCAATGGTATAGAGATCATGCGACAACGTTAAAAGACATCAAACTGCGTTATAATTTATATGATGAGTCAGCTTATTATTTTATTAGTTTTAATGGAGCAGATGGAAAAAGAGTTGTTGAACAATCTTCAATTTCTGAAACAGCAAATAAAACTTTTTCAACGTTTGATAACCTTCAATTTCATGAGAAAGATTCAATCAATTTAAATAGTCTTGGACAAATTTGGGTTGGAGAAAATATTGGATTAAAAGATGGTTTTAGGAAATCATTCAAAGCAAATTCTATTGCAAGTGGAGGTGAAGCATATTTACGATATGCTGTTGTAGGGAAAAATGCAAATAATAATGGATATACAGTTAATGTTAATGGGCAATCTTTTTCTGGTAGTTTAGGAACTTCAGAATTTACAAGAGTTTTGGAAGATAAATCTTTATCACTGACTTCTAATTCGATTGATATTTCGGTTACTTCTTCGGGAGCAAATCCGTCTGCATTGGCTTATTTAGACTATTTGCAGTTACGTTTCAAAGATAATTTAAGTTATACGAACGAGCAATTTACATTTCGTTTTTTAGAAAATATTAATGATAATAGCGTAAATGCTTTTACGTTAAATAATTCTTCTAATGTAACTGTTTGGAATGTTTCTGATATTCATTGGATTTCTGCTCTATCTCCTGAAAGCAATTTGTATAAGTTTAAAACAACTATTCCAAATGAATTTGTTGCTTTCCGTGATGAACATGCTTATGATGAAGTAAATTTTGTAGGACGAGTTCCAAATCAGGATATTCGTGGTTTGACAGATATTAATTATGTTGTGATCACGCATCCTAAATATATGGATCAAGCACAGCATTTGGCAAAATTTAGAGAAAATCATGATAAGATAAATGTTGCCGTTGTGACAACAGATCAAGTATATAATGATTTTTCTTCTGGTAGTCAAGATCCAATTGCGATTCGAGATTTTTTAAAGTTTTTGAAAGATAATCAAAGTCCAAACTTAGAATACGCAGTATTATTTGGTGCAACAACGTATGATCCAAAAAATAGGATAAAAGATTTCACTAATTATATTCCAACATTTACAGACGAACCTTCAACAAATATAGATGTTGCTATTGCAACAGATGATTATTTTGCAATGTTGAAAGATGAAGTAGAAATACTACCAAATAATGTTGATGGTGTTTATAAATATGATGCTCACTGGTTTGATATAGCTGTTGGTCGAATTCCTGCATCAAATTCTACAGAAGCGAAAGTTTTGGTGGATAAAATCATTTCTTATTATGATAAAGTTCAAGGAAAAGGAACTTCATATGGAGATTGGCGTACAAAAGTTGTTGCAGTTACAGACAATGATAATAATGTAAATACGCCAGCTTTTAATACTTCTATTGATGATGAGTTTACTAAAACAGAAAATCAAATTTATACGGTAAACAAAATATACACAGGTGCTCATCAACCCGAAGGTACATCGGCAGGTGTTCGCTATCCAACCGTAAATCAAGCAATTTTGAATGGAATAGAATTAGGTTCAAACTTCTTGATGTATTATGGACATGGAGGTCCTCGTAGTTGGGCGCAAGAACGAATTATAACAGCAGAAGAATTAACAAATTTATCCAATTTTAATGCAGTCTATTCACGTTTACCTATTGTTACAACTGTGACATGTGATTTTACAATTTGGGATTTACCGCAATATAATTCTGCTGGAGAAGCTATGTTGAAAAACGCAAATGGTGGAGCGTTATCTATGATTACGACTAATCGTCCAATTGGAACTGGTTATGGAGATTCTATGAATGAACATTTGCTAGAGGAATTTTTCAAGAAAGATATATTAGAAGAAAATCAAACAATTGGAAAAGCACTTAATCAAGCGAAAATTAAAAATTCAGCTGGGCATACAAATAATAAAAGTGTAAGTATTCTTGGAGATCCAATGTTGTCAATTCATCGTCCGCAACAAGATATTTATATAAAAAGTATCATAAATAGAAATGGACCAATAACTGAAGGGAACGTAATGAAAGCGTTAGATTTTGTAACAATTGAAGGAAATATCAATAAACTTGGAGGGAATCTGCCTGATACAGAATTTATAGGAAAAATAGCAGTTAGTCTATACGAAAAACCTGAAACAAAAACGATATTATCTGAATCTAATCACTCAGGAAAAACTTTCGAAACAGAAAATAAAACAATGTATAAAGGTACTGGTGTTGTTAAAGAAGGTGGAATATTCGAGATTAATTTTTATATCCCAAAAGAAGTTAATTATGAAGAAGGTAAACGTAAGCTTAAGTTTTATGCTTGGGATGATACAAAAGGGAAAGATGCTTCAACTGTGACAGAGGTGGATTTTAAGGGTATAAATCCAGATGGATTAAATGATGACGAACGTCCACAAGGAAAATTGTATATGAATAATTTACATTTTGCAAATGGTGGAATTACAGATCGTTCGCCTTATTTGGTGGGTTGTTTAACAGATAATTCAGGTATTAATGCAACAGGATCAAGTATTGGACATGATATCGTAGCTACAATTGATGGAAAAGTTCAAGAGGCTTATGTGTTGAATGAATATTATGATGGAGGTGATGCAAATCCATGTGTCAATAAGAATTTTGAAGATTACCAGAAAGGACAAGTAATGTATCAATTAAAAAATCTTGAACTTGGTCAACATACTGTGAATTTAAAATTTTGGGATATCAACAATAATTCGAATACTGCAACGTTAGACTTTGTAGTAATGGAAAATGGGACAGGACAATTGCATATCGATAAATTGCTAAACTGGCCAAATCCATTTACAAAGAATACGTTTTTCCATTTCGAACATAACTGTGATTCTGAGTTAGATGTAATGGTTCAGATATTTACAATTTCCGGAAAATTAGTCAAAACGATTCGAAAAACTGTGTCGGCAGAACCTTTCCGAGAAGGATATCGTACAGGAAAATATGCGATAGAATGGGATGGTTTGGATGATTTTGGAGACAAAATAGGAAAAGGTGTTTATATTTACAAAGTGAATGTAAAAGGTGTTGACGATACCGTATGTAAAGGTTCAGCAGCAGCAGTTGAAAAACTTGTCATTTTAAAATAATAGAAAAATAAAAATATAATCAATATAACACGAATGAAAAAAATTACCGCAAGCTTATTGATTTTAGCATCGGCTTTTACCTATGCTCAAGATAGAGGAAGTAATAATACAGATAAAGATTATACAAAATCAAATCCAATTTTAACGGGAGCTCCATTCTTAAAAATTTCGCCTGATGCACGTGCAGGTGGTTTAGGAGATCAAGGTGTTGCGACATCGGCGGATAACTATTCTCAGTATTGGAATGCTGCTAAATTTGCTTTTGCACCAGATTACTCTGGAGTAGCGTTCACCTATACGCCATATATGGGATCATTGGTGAATGATGTTTTCTTATTAAATGCAACTTATTACACTTTCTTAGGACAAGATGAGCGTAGTACATTAGGAGCAAGTATCTATTATTTCAATATGGGCGAAATTAAGTTAAATAGCTTAAATGCAGCTACTGGACAAATTCAAGAAGATGGTACGGCAAAGCCTAATGAGTTCTCAATCGACTTATCATATGGTTTACGTTTAACAGATAATTACTCGATGGCGGTAACTGGTCGTTTCATTCGTTCCGATTTATCTAATGGAGTAAGCGATGGTACAGTTCAGCCAGCAAATACATTTGCAGTTGATTTAGCAGGTTATTACCAATCAGAAACAATGGATACCAACAATTTTGAAGGTAAATTACGTGGAGGTTTCCAAATCTCTAATATTGGTCCAAAATTAGATTATTCAAATTCAGAAGATAACGCATCTTATTTACCAACAACATTACGTTTAGGAGTTGGTTATGATTTTAAATTTGATGATTACAATAAAGTAGGTATCACAACAGAGTTTTCTAAATTGTTAGTTCCAACACCTCAATATGAATATGATGAAGAAGGGAATATAACAAATAGTTACATCCCAAATAAAGGTGTAATGGAAGGTATCTTTAGTTCTTTTGGTGATGCACCAGGAGGAGGAAAAGAGGAGTTAAAAGAAATTATGTATTCTGTAGGTGCAGAGTATTCTTATAATGATGCTTTATTTATTCGTGCTGGTTATTTTCACGAAAGTCCAATGAAAGGAGATCGTCAACATTTGACATTAGGTTTAGGACTTAAATACAATTCGTTTGCATTTAATGCATCTTATTTAATTCCAATGTCAGATACAAACAATGCTTTAGAAAACACATTACGTTTCGGTATTGCTTGGAATTTTGGAGGAGAAACACAGAATAGCTACGATTACTAGAAATCGTTAAGATTAAGTTATAATTGGTTAACCTTTTGGTTAGCCTTTTTTTATTTATTAACTTAAATCAAGTTTGAAATTAATAGTTAAAACTAATTTTACATCAATTAAAAAACTAAACTTATTATGTCTAACGTTGGATTAATTTTAGAAGAAAAAGCTGCTGATATAGGAAATTTTTTGGTAGGTAGGTTATTACCATTTCGTCAAAAAAGACATGTCGGACCATTTGTATTTATCGACCATATGGGACCAACAAAGCTGAAAGATTATCAAAATCTTGATGTTGGACCGCACCCACATATTGGTTTATCAACTTTGACGTATTTATTTGAAGGAGCGATTATGCATCGCGATAGTTTGGGAACTGAATTAGAAATTCAGCCTGGAGCTGTGAATTGGATGACTGCTGGTAAAGGTGTTGTGCATTCTGAACGAACTCCCGAATATTTACGAACAACTGAAAAAACATTGCATGGTTTACAAATTTGGGTGGCTTTGCCAAAAGAATTAGAAAATATGGAGCCAAGTTTTGTTCACGTTGAAGCAGATAAATTACCAAATTGGTCAGACGAAAATGCAGATTATAAATTGATTGCTGGTAAGTTTGGTGAACATACTTCTGGCGTACCTGTTTATTCTCCTTTATATTTTATTGAGATTAAAGCTAAAAATGATTTCAAAGTTTCATTAGGAAAAGATTTGTATGGAGAATCTGCTTTGTATGTATTAGAAGGTTCTATCAAAGATGGAGGAGAAACATATGGAACAAAACAATTATTAGTAGCGAAAGAAGCTACTTTGTGTGAGTTCGAAATTGCGGCTGGTTCTACCGTTTATATTTTTGGAGGAGAAGAATTACCAGAAGAACATTTTATCTTTTGGAATTTTGTAAGTTCTTCAAGAGAAACGATTGAAACGGCGAAGGAAGATTGGATTAATCATCGTTTTCCTAAAGTTCCTGGAGATGACGATTACGTTCCGATTCCGCAAGCTCAACAAAAATCTAAAATAAAAGAAAACGAAAAATAAATTGATAATGAGTGATATTAATGTAACATCAACTTCGACAGATAAAAATTATATTTCGAATATTAAAACTGGGAAACACGAATTTAATGTAGATGAACCTTTAGATAAAGGAGGTTTGGATACAGCTGCAAAACCAAGCGAATTGTTGGGAGCTGCGTTAGCTTCTTGCACTTCGATTACATTGCAAATGTATATGAATCACAAAGAATTTGCTTACAAGAAAGTTGAGGTAGATGTCAATTTTGATATGATTACAACTGAGCCAATTACTTTTCAACGTCATGTTATCATAGAAGGCGATTTCGATGAAAAGCAACGAACAAGATTATTGAAAGTTGCAAATTCTTGTCCTGTACACAAAGTGCTAGAAAAAGGTCACGAGATAGAAACAACGATAGAGTTTATTTAATAAAAAAATCCACTTCATCTGAAGTGGATTTTTTTATCTTAATATTTTATTTAGCTAATCCTGGTTGGATATCCAGAAATTCCTTCAATAACAATTTTCGGATTACGTTTCAATAAAACAATTAATTGTCTTAATTTTTCTGCATTATAATCTTCATTAAACATATCATCGTGCATTAAAATTACCAAATGATTTTTTTCGAATGTTTTATTTTGATCCAAACGATGTACAATTCCTTCATAAATTTTTTCAGGTGAAGAAAGCTGATGTGTTGCAGATTTTTTTCCACTTCTTTCCCATTCATAATCCCAGCCATAGATATAGTATTGATTTTTAGCCAATAAATCAGCTGCTGGAATTGCATTTTTTACTGGATCGTCTTTTTTGCGTTTGTTCAAACGCCATGTATTACGTGCAGGTAAACGAACCCAACGAGAATGTATGTCTAATACCACCTCATTTTTGCGAATATCTTCATAAACATTTTCTGGAACACTGTAAAAAGCTTTGTATTTGTTACGCGCATGCGAAAAAGTATGGTTAGCAATTTCTACATTTGGATTAGCTTTATAATCTTCTACATGTTGTTTCAAATCTTTCGTAAAAGCATTAAAACCAACTAAGAAAACCGTTCCTTTTACATTTTCTTCGGTTAATATTTTATTGATATTTTTACTTCCTTTATATGGACCATCGTCAAAAGTTAGGTAAACATATTGTTTTGTCGAATCAATAGGATTTTTCCTTTCTTCTTTTGCAATAGTATCTAATTTCAAAACTGAAGAGTCAACTTTTACCGTATAAATAGAATCAACATCATTCTGCAAAATTTCTTTTGGTTCAGAAGAAGTTGTTGTTTGATTTTGAATAGGATTATTTTCGTTTTTACAAGAAAAAACAAAAAGTAAAGTTCCAATTGCAAGAAAGCTTTTTAGATGTTTGTTGATAGCTAACATTGATTGTTTAGGTTTTGTGCGAAATTAATAATTTAATCTGATTTGAAATGTTAAATGATTGATGTTATTTGTCAGATTATTAAGCGTTTACGTTTTTTGATTGTTGTAAATATTGCTTAATAACTTGAATTACACCATCTTCATCGTTAGAAGGTGCTTTAAAATTTGCTACTTCTTTTACATTTGGATGCGCATTTTCCATTGCAAAACTATATTTTGCCAAATGTAACATCTCCAAATCATTCATAAAATCCCCAAAAACAATGATTTCTTCAGAAGAAATATCCAATTTATTCATCAAAGTTTGTAATGCAACTCCTTTGTTCGATTTTTTGTTCATTACATCTAACCATACTTCTCCAGAAACCACAACTTTTAATCCATATTTTTCAAAATCAACTAATTTTGGAAATACATTAAATTCTGTTCCATCAGCATGATTTACTGCAATTTTAATAAATTGTTCATTTTTGATTTTAGTTAAATCATTAACCCAAATATTTTTGTCATAATAATTTTTAAAATATTCTAAAAAAATTTCATCTTTCGATTCCACATAAGCTGCATTTTTACCAGCCAAAACAATATTTGCACCTTCTATTTTACGCACTTCTTCTACGATTTCTTTTACAACAGACCAATCCAATTCGTCAACAAAAATTTCTTCACCTTTGTAGGTCACATAGGTTCCGTTTTCAGCAATAATCGCCAATTCATCTTTTATGTTTTCAAAATAAGAAATGATACTATAATATTGACGACCACTTGCAGGTACAAATGTGATGTTGTTTTCTTTTAATTCTTCGTAAATTTTATTGAATTCTGGACTTAATGAATGATCAGAACGCAACAAAGTTCCATCCAAATCTGTCACGATTAATTTTATATTTTGCATGGATTTTTTCTTAAATAAAAAAAGGTCTCATAATTGAGACCTCAAAGTTAATTATAAATTTTTGTTTTGTTCTTCCGCGTCACCAACCATATTTCGGACAATTCCTGGATTCGAATGTTTTTTCTTCATTTTCAAATTTAAGAATTCGACTAAAACAGAGAATCCCATAGCAAAATAAATGTATCCTTTCGAAATGTGTTGATCAAATCCTTCTGCTAATAACGAAACACCGATTAATAATAAGAATGATAAAGCTAACATTTTAACCGTTGGATGATCGTTCACAAATTTAGAAACCGCACTTGCTGAAAGCATCATAACTGCAACAGCAATAATTACAGCCGCAATCATAACTTCGATATGTTCTGCCATACCAACTGCTGTAATTACAGAATCTAACGAGAAAACTATGTCTAAAATTAAGATTTGTACAATAGTTCCTGCAAAAGAATGTACTTTCACTTTTCCTTCGCTTTCTTCAACACCTTCTATTTTGTGGTGAATTTCTACAGTTGATTTATAAATCAAGAATAATCCTCCGATTAATAAAATCAAATCTCGACCAGAGATAGCTAATTTTTCTAACCATTCGGTTGAAGTAATGCCAATCCATTCGCCGATATTGAAAAGAGGAGTGGTAAGACTCATCACCCAACTTAACGAGAATAAAAGGATTACACGTGTAAACATGGCTAAAAATAAACCAAGTTGTTGTGCTTTCTTTTGCTGATGTGCAGGTAATTTTCCTGACAAAATAGAGATAAAAACAATATTATCAATCCCTAAAACGATTTCTAACATTGTTAATGTAAATAATGCAACTAATGCATCTGGTTGTAAAAAAATACTAAAATCCATCGATTAATTTTGAAGTTTCGAAAATACAACAAAGAATAAGAATTAAAGTTTGAGTAATAATTATTTGATGTTAATTTAACATTAAAACATATACAAAATTATTTACAGATTAAATCAATTAAATCGTTTTAGCAATATAGAATTAAACTCTACTTTTGCGAAAAAGGCTTAGAATGATTTCAAAAGTTCAACTTCGGTTGCAGTTTCTCGTACTTCTTTGGGGATTTACAGGAGTTTTCGGAAAATTAGTTACAATGAGTGCGTTGCCAATGGTTTGGTATCGTGTTCTTATTGGGGCAATTGCTGTTTTTATCTATATGAAATTCAGAAAAATGGATTTCAAAGTTACCAAAAACGAATTATTGAGATTACTTGCTATCGGTGGAATTGTCGGAATACATTGGTTTACATTCTATTTGTCAATTAAACTTTCAAATATCTCAATTGCGTTGAGTACGTTGTCGATGGGTGCCCTTTTTAGTGCGATTTTAGAACCTATTTTCTTTAAGCGAAAAATTAATCTGCTCGAAATTATTCTTGCCATAATCGTTTCTGCTTGTGTAGCTGTTATTTTTAATGCATCGCCAGAAGATTATAAATTGGGAATCATCATTGGTATTTTGTGTAGTTTTCTATCGGCATTGTTTGCAGTTCTTAATTCGAGATTACCAAAATCAATCAAACCAACTAAAGTTACTTTATATGAAATGATTGGTGGAGTTATTACACTTTCGGTAGTAATGATTCTTTTTCAGCCAGAAGCTATTTCTGAAGTTGTAAATATAAGTTGGTCAAACTTAGGATGGTTGACTTTGCTTGGTGTTATTTTTACAGCTTTTGCACAAATAGAATCAGTTGATTTGCTGAAACATGTAAGTGCTTTTACGTTGATGTTGAACGTAAATTTAGAACCAGTTTATGGCATCATTTTGGCAAGTATTATTTTTGGAGATTCAGAACATATGAATCCTATATTTTACATTGCTACAGGAGTAATGGTACTTTCTATCATTATGAACGGAATATTAAAAACAAGATTTTCTAAATAATTTATTGTCAAAAAGACGCATTTGTTTTAAAGAATGCTTATCATTTAATATCTTTGCTTCAATTGAAAAGTAAACCATAATCACATGATACACTCTATTATTACAGGTGTTGGGCATTATGTTCCCGAAAGAGTTGTTACAAACTTTGATTTAGCTGAGGTGATGGATACCAATGACCAATGGATTCAGGAACGTACAGGGATTGTCGAAAGAAGACATATCGAGCCAGATTCTAAGATTTCGTCTACAGATTTGGGAGTTATTGCGGCTAAAAATGCGTTACAAGATGCAGGAATCACTGCTCAAGATATTGATTTTATATTATTTGCGACTTTATCTCCAGATTATTATTTTCCTGGAAATGGTGTATTGGTGCAAAAAGAGTTAGGTTGTCGTACAATTGGGGCAATGGATATTCGTAACCAATGTTCTGGCTTTGTATATGCGTTATCAACGGCTGATGCTTTTATAAAAGCAGGAGTTTACAAAAATATTTTGGTGATTGGAGCAGAAGTGCACTCATTCGGATTGGATATGTCGGATGAAGGTCGTGGCGTTTCAGTAATTTTTGGAGATGGAGCAGGAGCGATAATTGTTTCGGCATCGGAAGAAGAAGGACGTGGAATTTTATCGACTAATTTACATTCTGAAGGTGAATTTGCCGAAGAATTAGCAGTTACTTTCCCTGGAACAAAAACAGGTTGGTCGGACGAATTATTGAAAGAAGGTAATACGTTAACTAAAAAAGAGATTTATCCATATATGAATGGAAACTATGTTTTCAAGCATGCGGTAACTCGTATTCCAGAATCAATTATAGAAGCTTTATCGACTGCGAATAAAAAGCCAGAAGATTTAGATTTATTTATTCCACATCAGGCGAATTTGCGTATTTCTCAATTTGTACAAAAACAATTGGGATTACCAGATGAGAAAGTTTATAACAACATTATGCGTTACGGAAATACTACGGCAGCATCTATTCCTATTGCATTGAGTGAAGCAAAACAAGAAGGTAAAATCAAAAAAGGTGACTTAGTAATGATGACAGCTTTTGGAGCAGGATTTACATGGGGCTCTGTTTTGATGAACTGGTAAGTAAGTTTGAATTTAGATTTACAAATTTAGAATATAAAAAAACCTTCACTTTTCAGTGAAGGTTTTTTTTGTTATATTTATTGTCCCGTCCTGAAATAGCGATACAAAAAAGAAATCGTTATTATGGAAGTGTAAATCGTCAGCAAAAAGGGGACACCTAAAACTTAAAATTTAAGGTAGTGTTTTAAAAATCATTAATTTTATTTATGTCAA